>JANOXY010000322.1:0-2924 GCA_031418675.1 Pseudomonadota bacterium | reverse complement strand
ACCCGGTCGAGGTCCCGCTTGGTATTCACGATGGTTGCTTCCGCGCGCATGAGTGCAGCCTGCGACTCGGCACGGCTGGCAACCAATGTGTCGCGCGCCAGCGTCAGGCTCGCATCCCGCGAGTAAATCGTCGCCTGGGCTGATACGACAGCGGCCTTTAATGACCGCTCGTTGTCGAGAACGGCCAGGACCGCACCTTGCTCAACACGGTCACCTTCCTTCGCAGTCAACGACGCGATCCGCGCATCACCGGCACCGAACGGCGGCGCAATCGTGATCAGCTCGCCGCGCGGCAGCAATTTGCCCAATCCGACGACCGAGGTCGGCTGGATCACAACCGGAGTGGTGGGTTTGCGTTCGACCGGCACCGCAATGGGGTGGCTGGTTCCGCCACCTGGCTGCAACTTCAAAAGCGCCATCAGCTTCTGCAAACCTGGCGGCTGGAAATACAATCCGATCAAGCCGCCCGACGCGAGCAGCAGGAGTGCAAGTGGCACAAACCGAAGTGCGCGCAACCGGTCCATAAATTTGTGCAGCAAATCCGTTCCGCGGGTTGTCGAAAAAGTTGCTGTTGAACGATCAACGACAACAACCGGCAATGGTTCATCCGCACTGGCCGGCTCAGACTGCTCGGAGTTTGCAGCCGCATTCGCCGTGACGGTGGGATCTGGCGTCGCCTTATTTTTGCTCACAATCGCTCGCCCTCCATCGGTGCACATTTAAAATAGGTATTTAGCCTCGATGGTGTGTCGCACTACACCAGCCCCGACGGAAAACTGCGCTTTCGCGAACGATGGCGGCGAGGTCACGCCGACGACCGGATTGTTGGACATGCCAATGCCGGATTTCGGCAATCCGACGAGATTGGTTTCGGGAATGCCGGTTTCCTTCTCGTCGTGGAACATAGAAATCGCGTAGGTGCCGGGCCGGACATCAGGAAAGACAACAGCGGGCGCGCTGGCCGGTGCAGAAAGCTTGGCCAAGGGCGTCGACTTATCGCAGCGCGGGAAGCCCTCGGTCGCGCCCTCTTTCCAAAGGCAGATCCAGACTTTGCCAACAGCGTTATGCAAATTGGCGATCCGTACCTCGATGGTTGCAGGCTGCTGGGCGACAGCTGGCAACGCAGACATACCGATGCCTGCCAGTACAACAAAAATGGCGGAGGTGAGCGGTCGAAGCGGTTTGAACTGCATGGCGCAACTCCGAATTTGGGACATCCACGAGATATGACTGACCAGATAGTCATAACTCTGCTTGATTATGACTGTCAAGTCAGTCAATATGCGGCGGACCAATTGGAGACGAGCTGACATGACTGGAACGATGGCCCCGGCGCCGAAAAAAAGGCGAAAGGCCGAGCCCGAAGAACGGCGCCAAGCCATCCTGAGCGCAGGTCTATCTGTCTTTGCAGCAGATGGCTTCGCTGCCGCAAAGCTCGACGACGTCGCGGCAAAGGCCGGCGTCGCCAAGGGAACGATCTATCTTTATTTCGGAGACAAAGAGGACCTGTTCGAGCAGATTGTCCGCGACGCAGCAGCGCCCGTCCTCGACCAATTGCAGGGCATGGTGGCCTTGTCGGACCTGCCGACGGCGGCCCTGCTGGCCAAAATTTTCGAAGTCTTCCGTACCCAGATTCTGGCCACGGACCGCAAGCTTGTCACCAAGCTGGTTTTGACCGAAGGCACGCGCTTTCCGAAAATCGCCGAATTTTACCACGCTGAAGTCATCAGCAAAGGCCTGGCTATCATCCAGAAGATTGCACGGCGCGCCGCTGAGCGAGGAGAACAACTGCCGTCAGAGATCGAGCATTTTCCGCATCTCGTGTTCGCGCCGATGCTGCTGGCCTTGCTGTGGGACGGGCTGTTTTCGAAATTCGAACCGCTCGATGTCGAGCAGATGCTATCGGCTCATCACAAGATCCTCACTGCGAGCCCATTGCTTAAGCGTTGAGCTATTCGGAGCGGGGTGCCATCTGGAGTTTCTGGTGATTATATCTGGCATTTTCTTGCTATCTTGTACTTTGCCCGACGCGCGATAAATTAAAGATCTGACGTCGGCTCCAACTCCCTGATCGCAAATAGAAAAATCAAACAATGATCCGCACACCCACCCAGTACTGCAATAGCTGTAGCGGGCCCCCGCAACCACTTCTGTTACAACTCGCTGACGATCCATATTTAACGAGTAAAAACAGAATATTAGCTCAATACTCTGCCTTCCCACTCCGACGTTAATCTCCCGCGCTGGCGGGTGCGCGCGAGCTTTGGTGCGTCGGATGCTTTGTCTCTCGTCCTGTTTCGCTGGCGATCGGACGAGTCGCGACGCCACTGAACTCAACAATCCTCAAACCGGCTCCTCGATGATTCTGACCCTCGCGGCGTGACGCGCGGATTTCGTTGGTCTCAAGACAATATCAACATCGAGGTCCAGAGCGTTCAACATCGCCAGCAGGCGATCTGTCGAGAAGCCGGTTGGCCGATTTTTGATCAGCCGCGACACGTCAGGTTGCGACACGCCGAGCCGCTTGGCCGCGCTGGTTTGTGTCAGTCCAAGCCCCGCAATGTGCTTAGAGATCTGCCGTGTCAGCTGGGCTTTCACAAGCTCGGTCTCAGCGTCAGGCAGGCCGAGGTCGGCAAAGACGTTGTCGCTTCCGGCGGTAACAGTTGGATGTTTGCTCATGGTTGATTTCCGGTCGTTGTCTCGATCCAGCGCTTGTAATCGGCAGCAGCGGCTTTCAGACGTGTCTCGATCAGGTCGAGATCGGTCTTAGGCGTCGCGATGCCGCGTTTCGATTTTTTCTGAAAAGCGTGCAACACATAAATGGCCGCTGCAAACCGTACCGTGTAGACCGCCCGATAGGTCTCCCCGTCATGTCGCGCAACAACCTCAAGAACGCCAGCCCCACCAAACCCCTTGAGAACCTT
>JANOXY010000321.1:0-2662 GCA_031418675.1 Pseudomonadota bacterium | reverse complement strand
GCCCACCTACGCTTGGGAATTGCGCCAGGTGGTGCTCGCTTATGGCGGCCCGCCGGTGCTCATCATCGACGAATTAAACATTGAAACCGGCAGCGTGACGGCGATCGTCGGTCGCAACGGCGCGGGTAAGAGCAGTTTGCTGCGCATGCTGGCCCTGCTCGCCCCACCGCAGCGCGGCGAACTGCGCTTCGCCGGCGCGCTGGTCAGCAACGCAGACTTGATCGCGTTACGACGTCGCATCGGGCTGCTGCCCCAGAGTCCCTATCTGTTGCACGGCACGGTCTACACCAATGTCGAATTGGGCCTGCGCCTGCGTGGTGTGGCACGCGCCAGCCGTGGTGCCACCGTTGGCGCCATGCTGGAAAAGCTGGGCCTCAGCCGGCTTGCGCAGCGCGACGCCCGCGAACTGTCCGGCGGCGAAGCGCAAAAGGTGGCTTTAGCCCGTGTGCTGGTGTTCGAACCCGAGGTGCTGATCTTCGATGAACCCTTCACCCATCTTGATGCTGAGGTTGCCACCACGTTTGCGAATTTCATCACCGAGTGCGGGGTCAAGCGCAGCCCGACGGTGGTGTTCAGCAGTCACGATGAATACCGCGCCCAGGCGCTCGCGAGTCGTGTGATCGGGATTATCGACGGCAAGCTGGCGCCGGCAGCCCTGCACAATGTTTACGCTGGCCAATTCGATATGTCACAACATGTTTTTGATACCGGCCGACTGCGTATTCACGTCGGCGAACAGGTGCAAAGTGCGACCCGCATCGCCATCGACCCGGCCTATGTAGTGCTGTCACCCGCACCGCTGGCATCCAGCATGCGTAACAGCTTTGCCGGGCGTGTGGTGGGCCTGGCCGAGCGCGGTGACGGTGTGCTGGTGACGGTCGACGCCGCTGAACGTGTATTGGCCATCGTCAGCCATGCGGCCTTGCGCGATGCGCCGCTCGTCATCGGCGCGACGGTGTGGGTAAGTTTTAAATCATCTGCGGTGCAGACCTGGTAGGTTTAACCGGCCCATCGGCCCGCGAGCAGATGTTTAGTGCTCAATTCCGCTGCGCGTCGTCGGCGCAGGGAGACACGCGCTATGGTGCGGCGTGGCGTGACAACTTCTGCGCCGGCAGCTGCGAGGGGAAGACTCAACCGGTCGCGCGACGGCGTGTGCAAACCGATTGGAGTATTCATGCTTACCGCTAGTCTCGCTCCGTCGCCAAACAGGCAGGCGCTAATCAGTACGCCCGCATCATTGGCAAGATACATCGCGGTGCTGCTGACCTCGATGCACTCTGACAACACATGCTGCTGACTCCGTAGCTCCGCATCGCGCAGCGCCTTGGCGCCCGCAACCGCGGCGAGTTGCGCCGCATACTCGAAAAAATGTGCATGCAGGTTGTCCCGATCGATGGCGAACTCCTGTTCAAGACGTGGCACTGCGAGGTTATGAAAAGTGATGCCGTTGTCGCTGGTCAGTAGCATTTCAGCGATAGACCGCGCCCGCTGGTCGAGCTTCCCGAACCAGCGCGATTTCTGAAAGGCTACCCAGCACTCGGCTTAGCTGTCGCGTAGCGGCGGGTTGGACGTGCCCAGACCAGTGACAAACGTAGATCCTCCTAGCTCAGGCTGTACCAGCGGGCGGGACTCGCCGCGCGCGGTGCACCGTGACGCCGGGCGCCGCCGTTAGCGATCACGTCTGTCCATATGACCGGGCGAGGAATCGTCCCCGTCGAACGGAATGTTGCCGTCAATTTCATAACGTTTATGGGCGTCGGGGCGTTAAACCCAGGCGACAAGCCCAAGAGATACGCCTAGACCAACAAGGTAGTAAGTACTTTGAACGCAGAAACCGACGAAAATGCGTGCTGGCCCCGGTTGACGGCCAAACCAAGACCCACTGGGGATCTCGGAAGCGATGCCGCACATTGCAGCGGAAGCCGATCCGTTGCGCTCGTCACACATGCCCTTCTGTTCGATAGTGCAGATGACCTGCACTGGCGCCCGACGGAGGCCTCGGCGAAAAAACGCACAGTCGGCATTCCGCTGCGTCCCAGACCCAATCATGCCGAGCGCCTGCCAGGGTCAGTAATTGACTGACTTGCCGCCGCAAACGACTTGGAATTCACGTGGCTGACAAAGAATATGAAACAGAAGGTAAGTATTCGGTACCGGCTTCGCTGCCGTCACCGCTGCAATCGAAAACATCGAAGTGCGTGGCCAGTAGCTGATACTTAGTCGCGCATATGCGCGGTAAGCCACGCGTGCTGCTGCCTACCTCGGTGGTTTTCCGGTGAAGCAAACAGCTACGGCAATTTTACGCTTGCGCGTTCAGCCGCAGCCGCGCTGGCAACGGTCTTGAGCACTTCGCAGATGAAACCAGCGTGCGTCACCGCTGGTGTCGGGCTCGCCGTCGCGCGCTCTGGCGCCTAAAAAAATTCTGCGGGCGCCATGGGTGCGGCCGCGCACAGACGTCTGGCGTTGAAACTTTGATCATCGCGCATGAGCAGGGCGGATGCTCGACTCTGGTCATTGGCTCGGCTTACGGCACAGTTCGGGTCCATACGCGATGTGCGCGTTCCCACCGCCAGTGCCCGAGCCGCGATGGACTAAACACCGAATCCTAAGCTTCACCATGACAACCCATCGCAAGAAGTCGACGGTCTTGTTGCTCGCTGTG
>JANOXY010000320.1:0-2478 GCA_031418675.1 Pseudomonadota bacterium | reverse complement strand
ATGTGGCTGCTATTGGGAACGTAGCTGAACGTGAGCCCAGTCCGCCCCACGATGGCGAGGTTGTCGCTGACCGAAACCAGCTTGCCGCCCGCCGTAGGCACGTCATAACCAAGATTCAGCATGTTGCCATAGGGGTCTTCCATGGACACGAGGCGCGCTGTCTTGCCCGGCACCCTCAAAAGGTCGGCGTTTGGCCCATAGTTTGGGTCTGCGAACACATATTTGGTGCCATTACGAAAGCTGAGGGTGTATTGCCCGGCCACAGGTGCATTGACCGTCAGCGTATCGAATTCGCCTTGCGGTGGGGTCACCTCCAGGGTCGACTCGTTAACGAGATAGTTATGCTCACCACCCCGCTCATCGGCGTAGGTAATGCTGGCTGTTTTGCCATTGCCGTTCTCGAGCGCCTGCCCGGCCGCAGTATCTGAGCCCGGCGTGCAGTTGGGGCAATTGCCATAGTCATTGGACTTCAAAAGCATGCCGTAGCTGTGACTCCAACCATAACCAAATGGCCCATCGCGTCCTGACGAGGATGGAGCCGAGTTGTAGGTACGCGTCAGTGCAAAATTGATGCCGCGACCCTTTATCGTGATATCAGTCTCGTCGTGGTAGTTGTTGCCCGTAACCGTCGACGCCGGATCGCTGGTCGATGGTGTTCGCACCCGATCGTTGTTGGTAATCGATACCGTGTTGGCATCGGTGAAGTTTGCGTTGTTGAAATCGACGCTCGAAATCGGATCGGCAGGGTCGACAGCCGTGGTCGCCGTCACGTAACCGCCACCGGCGCTGAGGCGGTTGCTGTGATTGACGATGGCATAGGTCGAACTGGCGAGTGTCTGGTCCGGCCCGTAGCCGTTCTTGAGATAGACGTTGAACAGGTAATTTGTGTCCTGTGGCAGTCGGGACGGCATCAGATACTCAAAAGACCCGCCGCTAGTAAAAAACATCGCATCGCGCATATTCATGATGAAGCTGGTGTCGTATTCATTCACGCCGAGCTTGGTAGATCGATAAGCATATGTGCTTGGGTCAAAGCCCAGGCCGCGGTCAAAAAAATCAACAAAAGACTGGAAGCCGGCGGTCGCGTTGACGAAGCAGGTTTTGAGTTTTGGCAGGAGTACGCTGGGCTTTGCTGTAAAGCTCGTGCCACCGCAGCTTAGGGTCATGTTGGGATCGGAGACGTCTATCGTTGCGGTTAGATTGCGCGTGGCATCCACCATTCGGTTAGCAAATATTTCAACCGTTGTGGAAGGTTGAAAATAATAGATACGACCACCGGCGAGCAGCGTGAACTTGAACTTTACCGTGTAAACACCGGCACTCACTGTCGCGGCCTTGCCCAAAGTCCACTTCAGGGTCTTGTCGGCCTGCTTGCTCACACCGCTGAGCGTAAATTTGCCGCCCGTGGGACTGACTATGGATGCGCTGTTGCTGACCACTGTGTAGTTGCTCGGCAGTCCCGCTGGGAGTTGCTCGAAGGTGCGCGTATCACCAATGTCTGCCAACCGTGCCGTGACAGCGACCGCAACACTGGCACCCGCATGTTGTGCGGTTTCGTTGATCTTGTAACGCCATTGATTCGTCGTTCCCGCCACTTTGCTGTGGCTCGCTACCACGAATCCCGCCGTGCTCGTTGCGGCTGACAGAACCGATTGTTTGGAGTAGATGGTCTTGGTATCAGTAACCGCTACCCCGGTCTTCAACTTGCCTTCGTTGGCGGCCTGGGCGATGTAAAGATCTTCGAGGGTGTCATATTCCTTGAGCAGACGATCGAGACCATTGTCGGCGCGATAGCTTGCCAAAGCGGTCTTGGGATCGGCGGGGTCCAGGCCTGTGACGTTAGGCCGAAATACGTCGAACGCTGCGTTGGGATCGGATCCGGTATAGGCCCATCCGACGAGATTTCTAGAAAAGAGCGAGTACTCTTTCTTGCTGAAACCCGCTGGCGCCACATTCGGGAAGTTAAGCGCCGCCAATGACGAAACAAAGCTGGTCGGGGTAATTCTTAGGAGGGAACGTCCTTGTTCGCGCGCAAACTGAAAACCGCGCACGGTGGATATTGCATCGTAACCAGTGATTTGCTGCCAGACCTCGTGTTCCAACGAAGACGCCGTGTGACCAAGAAATTTGAACGTTTCGTTGGAGTACTTCGCTGCTTGGTCGGTCTCCCAGCTACCGTTATAACGAATACCCTTGAGATCGATGAGTAAGCCGCCGGGCATGATGGCGAAAGGTAGCTCGTTCAGATACTCAACTTCCTGGATCGAACTGATAATGCCCAGATAGGCTGATACCGGGGATATGACGCCTTTCAGGCGACCGTAGCGTTCGCTGTCTTCGCGCAAGCGGTTGTAGTACACACTCTGGGCCACGTACAAGAGCCCGCCGGTCAAGGCGTCCATGGCCGCAAGGTCGCTGGTTAGCGCGGCATCACCCGCATCGGCAATCTGATTGGCATTTTTGTCAATGTAGGCAATG
>JANOXY010000319.1:0-4983 GCA_031418675.1 Pseudomonadota bacterium | reverse complement strand
GGCCAAACGCAGTTTTGTTGAGGCGCTTGAATGGCGCGCAAACGAGCCCACCACGGTGCTGGTTATCCCGCTGGATGCGCCGGACAAGGTCGTCCGAATTGAAACTGAGCCGTTCTTTTTCTGGCATTCGGTCAATGCCTTTGAACGCAACAACGGGCGCGAACTGGTCCTGGACCTGGTGCGCTATCGCGACTTCGACACCACCAAGCGCGTGCTGGATGCGGTGTCCGATGGCCAGCCCTTGGGCACCGACAGCGATCGTGGTGGCGCGCTACAGCGTGGCATCATCGACCTGGTGCGGCGTCAGGTGCGCTGGGAACCAGCGCTTATGAGGGAGTGCGAGTTCCCGGCGGTGCATCGCGACGTGCAGGGCTGCGAGCATCGTTACAGCTGGCTCGCGACCAGTGGCACACCACCGAGTGCCAGCGACTGGTTCAACACCCTGACGCGCATCGACACCCACAGCGGCGAGCGTCGCGACATCGACCTTGGCGCCCATTGCGGCGTCAGCGAAGCGGCCATCGTGCCGCGCAGCAGCCGCGAAGACGACACCTATGTGCTGTCTCTGGTGCGCGACTTCGCCGCTGATCGCAGTTGGTTGGGGATCTGGGACGGCGCTGGACGCGATGATGAGCCACTGGCGCGGGTGTGGTTCGATCAACTCCTGCCGGCACCACTGCACGGCTGCTGGATGGCTGCCTGAATCCATGTATGGCGCGCTGCGCCGTGGATGGTTACGCTCGTGGTCCATCGAAAACGAGGTCATCTCCTCGTCACCCAATGGAGTCAGCCATGGTCGCCAACACACTGCGCATTCTTACCGCCCTGCTGTGCTGTGCTGTGCGGCCAGCGGCGCGCAGGCTGAAATCACCAGCCTCGCCGATTGACCCTGCAGCGCATGGCAGACCCGGCGCGCGGCAGGCAAAGGCGCCGACGCGCCGCAGATGTGGTTGTCTGGATTTATGACCGGGCTGGCCACGGCACGCAATGTGGATGTGCTGTCTTTTACCCATTCGCAAGCCCTGTTCGCGACCATCGACAAATACTGCGCGGCTCACCCCACCGAGAACATCTCAGCCGGTGGTCTGACGGTGTTTGAACAGATCCGCCACAGCCTGCCGACCGCACCACCTCGCGCGCTCTGAGCATGGGCGAGTGAGGGCGCCTCGCTTACAATTTCTGGCCACCAGCCCTGGCACCCGTGCCACCCTTCCCGAACCTACAGGCAAACACCATGACCAACCCACCGCTCCGCTTTGGTACCGCGCTCCGTTCGCCCTATGAAGTCGCCGTCTCGGCGCGCCGCATCGAAGAACTCGGTTTTGATGTGCTGGGCTGTGGTGAACACGTCAGCTTTTATGGTGATACGGCCAATGGTTTTGTGTCCTTAAGCGTTGCGGCGGGCGCCACCAGCCGTATCCAACTCATGAGTGCCATCACCCTGGTGCCGCTGTACCCGGCCGCGCTGCTCGCCAAACTCGGCGCTGCACTCGACGTCGCCAGTAATGGCCGCTTCATGCTGGGGGTTGGCGTCGGCGGTGAATATCCCAAGGAGTTCGAAGCCTGCGGCGTGCCGGTCAAACAACGCGGCTCGCGCACCGACGAGGCCCTTGAGGTATTACATCGCACTTGGACCAGCACTGACGTCACGTTTCATGGCCGTTACACGACCTTGAACGATTTCAGTCTCAAACCCCTGCCGATCCAGAAACCGCGTCCACCGATCTGGGTATCGGGACGTAAAGATGCCGCCATGCGTCGTGCCGCGCGTTTTGCCGATGGCTGGCTGCCCTATATGTACACCCCCGAACAATTGGCCGAGAGCATCACCAAGATCAAACAGTTCGGTGAGGAGTGCGGACGGGACTTGAGTACCTTCACGCCGGGGATTTTTCTATTCACCGCCGCCCATGAAGATCAGGCCACGGGTTTCAAAATGGCCAACGACAAACTCTCGGTGCAGTACTCCCAGGATTTCAGCAAACTGGTCGACAAGTACACTCTGGCCGGCAGCCCCGATCGTTGTCGCGCACGTCTTCAGGAATATCTCGATGCCGGCGCACGTTTTGTGTTTCTCTCGACCGCCTGCCCGGACGATTACATCGATCGCAACCTGGAATTGATCGCGTCCGGCATCGTCGCGCCGAGTCGCGGCGCGTGAGGGTTTAGAGCCGCAGCATCAAGCGGACAGCCCGCGGCCAAGCTGCTGATCGAGATTCTGAATCATGGCGTTGGCGAGCTCCTGCTCGCCAAAAAACACCCCGCCCACCCGCTCGCGCACCATGAGTTCAGCTTCTTCGTCGCTGTGTACACGCGCAATGGAGCGAATGTCGGGATTCAGCATGCGCGCGATCTCAAGCATGCGGCAGCTGCGCGTGGCGTCGGGCATGGCCACGATCAAAAGCCCGGCACGCGCGATGTGGGCCTGGATCAGCACTTCCGCTTCGACCGCGTCACCGGTGACCGCCGGCAGACCGCTGGCACGCAAGCTCTCGACCAGATCGCGACTCGATTCCACCACCACATAGCGCATGCCGCGCTCCTGCAGGGCGCGCCCGATACGACGGCCAACACGACCATAACCGACCAGCACAACATGGCCTGTGAGCTCTTCAGAAGTGAAGCTCATGGGCAGGATGGCGAGTGGATCGGCAGGACGTTCCAGAAAACGCGCCAGGCGTGAGCGCCCGCGGATCCAGCGCTGTAGCGGCTCAGCCGCGTAAGACCACAAGGGATTGAGCGCGATTGAAATCAGCGAGCCGGCGAGGATCAGGTTCAGTCCTTGCTGGGGCAACAGCTGCAGGCTCACACCCAGCCCGGCAAGAATGAAAGAAAACTCACCGATCTGCGCCAGCCCCACCGCCACCGCTAGCGCGGTGTTCAGCGGATAGCGCAGCAGCATGACAAGACTGAAGGCGACCAATGGCTTGCCTACCACGATCACGCCGACCACAGCCAGCACACCCAAGGGATCGCTCAAGACTATCTGCGGGTCGAACAACATGCCGACCGAGACAAAGAACAACACCGAAAACGCATCGCGCAAGGGCAGAGACTCCTGCGCCGCGCGGTAGCTCAGGCTCGATTCGCTCATCACAATGCCGGCGAAAAACGCCCCCAGGGCGAGGGATACCCCGAACAGCGCCGACGACAGATAGGCGATGCCGATGGCCGCGGCGATCACGCACAGGGTGAACAGTTCCCGTGAACCGGTGTGCGCCACCGCCCACAGCAATTTCGGGAACAGGCGTTTGCCGACCACGATCATCAACAGCACAAACGCGGCGACTTTGAGCAGTGTCACCGCCAGCGTGCCCATCAGGGCTTGGGTCGCCGGCGCGCCACTATCGGTGCCGAGCAAGCCGGCCACGGGTGGCAACAGGACCAAGACCAGCACCATCACCAGATCTTCGACCACCAGCCAACCGATGGCGATGCGGCCGGTGATCGAATCCAACAGACCGGCGCGTTCCAGCGAGCGCACCAGTACCACCGTACTCGCGACCGACAAACACAGGCCAAATACCACGCTGGCGCCCACGGACCAGCTCCACATCGACGCCACCGCGGTGCCGAGACTGGATATGAGCGCCATTTCCAGCAGCGCGCCGGGCAAGGCGATACCGCGCACCGCGAGCAGGTCTTCCAGGGAAAAATGCAGACCGACGCCGAACATCAAAAGAATGACGCCGATCTCGGCCAATTCCCGCGACAGTTCCAGATTGGCGACAAATCCCGGTGAAGCGGGCCCAAGCAGAATGCCGGCCACCATATAACCGACCAGCACCGGTAAACGCAGGCGTGCCGCGACAAATCCAAACACCAGCGCCAGCCCCAGGCTGGCAGCGATGGTAACGATCAGTGAAGATTGGTCGTGCATGACGGGGCGGCGCAGTCGGCAAAATTCGTAGTCAATTGTGACTAATCGCGCACCGCGCGAGAACCATCACGGAAGTCAAAGTGGCTTGGTCGGTCGTTCTTGTTCGCCGCGCTCCAGCCAATCGTGTTCCAGCACGCGCAAACGCGAGGTCACCGACAGCAGGAAAGTGGTCGACCACGCCAAGAGCACCACACCGTTGGCCGCTTCGATGGCAGCCACCAAGCGCCAGCGTGGTGAAATCACGATATCGCCATACCCCACCGCCGTGAACGTCACCGTGGAAAAATACAGGGCCGACTCAAAACTCGGTAGTTCACCCAGCAGCTGAAACAATACCGCGTATAACCAGATGTGAATCGTAACCAGGGCGAAGATGCCAAACACCACAAAGATGATCAGCACCGCCTGCCGCACACGACTTTCGTGGGGGCGCAGACGATGGCGCGATTCACTCATGATGTAGGTCAGCAACAGCAGACCCCAGAAGTGAATCAGTACCGTCAAGGTGACCATCACGCTGGCGACGCCGAGGTTGCTCAACAGTTGGTAGGTTTGCACATTCATGGTCTCACTTCGCGCAGCGGGTTCTCAACATGGTAAGGGCTCGACCCTGCCAGCAGTAGCGCCGAGCATGGCACACCGGCGTGAGGTCAAACGCGGGCCGTGATGGCGTTGCCCGGGAAGGACTTGTTAGCATGGAGACACTAGCCACGATGGAGTTGCACCATGTTGACCCTCCGACATCGAATGTTCTGTGTGATTTTCTGCCTAGTCGCGGTAGCCGGCTGTTCTGAGGATCAGCAAAACAAACTCTCGCGGGTCGGTGTGTCGTGGTTGGACGGTGATTATCGTGTGACCTACGCCGACGGTCAGCACGTTAAGAGCTGGGAAGTGCGCGACGGTAAGGTCACCAGTGATCCGCAGAAGGGCTATTACTATTTCTGGGCGGTAATCGACGGCAAGAAGGCCTATGTGCAAACCCCGATCGAGCGCACCTATATCGAAGAAATGCCCTAACTAGCAGTCTGTCGGACTTAGGGAATCGTCGCGAGGCGAGTGGGAGAGCGAGGACAGATGCGCGCGCATTCGAGGCGAATAGTGGT
>JANOXY010000318.1:0-4808 GCA_031418675.1 Pseudomonadota bacterium | reverse complement strand
CCGCTCGCAAAGGTGCGATCAACTCCAGGCCCGATTCCTGGCCCAGGCGCAGATCGAGCACCACGTCGTCAGGTGGATCCAGACTCGCAAGCGCACGGCCAGCGCTGAGGTCAGCCGCCGTACTCACGCGATAACCGCGCCGAACCAGTACGCCGGCCAGCACTGCGCGAAAATCCCCGTCGTCATCCACCACCAGACAGTGCCGGACGCTCATGTCACCACCAAGCTTGCCAGCGGCAAACTGATATGCACATGGGTGCCGTGTGGTCGCAAGGCATCAAGCAGCATGGAGCCACCCAAACGTTCGAGGATCGTTCGGGCCAACAACAGGCCAATGCCCATGCCGTCATCCTTGGTGCTCACGGCCTCACGCCCCAGCCGCGCGCGCAGCGCCGGCGCGATGCCGATGCCATCGTCACGGATGTCGAGTTCGAGTCGCTCGGCGCTCCAAGTGCCGCTGATTTCGATGCGCTGTGGTTTGGCTTGAGCGGCGTTGTCGAGCACGTTGACGATGGCCTGGGTAATCACGCGATCCACAACGATGGTCGGTACCGGCGCCGCGCCTTGCTGCGCGAATCGTACTTGCAGTTCCGGGCGGCGCTGCCGCCACTGCGCGACCACATCGTCAAGATAGGCGTCGATGGCCATCGGTCGTCCGCTGTCAGCCTGCAGGGCGCCCGCGTCGGCACTCATACGCACGAGGATTTCACGGCAGCGGTTTACCTGGGCCCACAGCTGTGCGAGTCGCTCACGGCACGGCTCGTCTTGTACTTGGTGCTGCAACTCACCGACCACCAGCGCAATCGTCGCCAGCGGTGTACCCAGTTCGTGCGCAGTGCCTGCCGCGAGGGTGGCTAGCGCCACAACACGCTCGGCCGCCAGGGCTTCTTCGCGCAAAGCCGCGAGTTCGCGATCACCTGCGCGCAGCCGCTGCGACAGTCGCGCAACAAACAGCCCTACACACAGGGCGCTCAAAATAAAGCCATACCACATGCCCCAGACATGCAGGTCGAAACGACCGGCCATGGTGTGGACATGACGCTCCGGCAGGGCCAGCAACATGAGCGCGGTGTAGGCGCCAACGGCGGTCAGCGCAATACCTGTCATATAGGTCGCAGGCATCGCCGCCGCGGCAAACACGATGGGCAACAGAAACAGCGAGACAAACGGATTGAATGCACCACCCGTCAGATAAATCAGCGCCGAAAGCGCAGCGATATCCACGAGGGATTGGGTCAGATAATGGCGTGCGCCGGCCGGCACCTCAGCCTGCTCCAGAGCTCGCCAGGTGGCGGCCGTGAAGCCGGCCAACAGCACCAGGATCACACTCACAGCCGGCCACGGCACGGCCACGCCGAAAATCCCGTCCATGGCAGCCAATGCCAGCAGCTGGCCGCCGATGACAACCAGTCGGATCAGCAGCAGATATCGCAGGGTAGGGTCGATGGTAGCGCTCATGGGATGGCCGTGATCGGTGCCGGCGTGTAGTTGCACGGCGCGATTATTGTGCCACGCCGGCAGCACAGACCAGGCGGCTGCACTAAAGCGCATATAAGCGGCGCCGCTACATCGAGGTGAAGCAAATCCCGGAAGCATCACCCATGCAGACGTTCTGGTCGGACCTGCGACTGCGCAACAAACTGCTCATCGCCATGCTCGTGGCCGGCTTACTGCCTTTGGGCATCACCACCTATGTCGTAACACAGCGCTCCGGGGCCGCCTTGCAACAGGCCGCGTTCCAGCAACTGGAATCGGTGCGCGAAGTGAAAAAATCCCAGGTCGAACGTTATTTCTCCCAGCTGCATCAGCAGGTACGCGAACTGGCGGAAAGCACCATGACCATCGATGCCTTCCATCAGCTGCGCGACGGCTTTGCGGCGCTGCCGGAGGATCTGCCGTCCGACGCCGCGCACATGCAAGACTATCGCGCCAAGGTCGATGCTTATTATCGCGAAGGCTTCGCTCAGCATTACCGGGAAACCACCGGCAAGGGCGTTGATACCGCCGCCCTTATGCCGCAAACGCCGTCCGCCTTGATTGCCCAGTATCTCTACATCGCCGCCAACCCCAAACCGCTAGGCAGCAAGGACGAGCTGCTAGCCAGCGAAGATGGTTCGCGTTACAGCCGCGCCCATAGCCGCTACCACCCGCGGCTGCGCAGCTTTCTCAAACGCTTTGGTTACTACGATATTTTTCTGGTCGATGCCAAGAGCGGCGACGTGATCTACACCACTTTCAAGGAACTCGACTTCACCACCAACTTAAACAGCGGCCCGTACAAGGGCACCAGCCTGGCTCGCGCCTATCAAGCAGCCCTGGCGGGCGCCGGCCCCGATGACAGCAAACTTGAGGACTTTGCACCCTATCTGCCCTCCTACGATGCCGCCGCGTCCTTCATTGCCGCGCCGATTTTTGATGGTGAGGAAAAAATCGGCGTGCTGGTTTTCCAGATGCCGGTCGGTGAGATCAATACCCTCATGGGACAGCGCGCCGGTCTGGGTGAAAGCGGCGAAACCTACCTGGTTGGTGCCGATCGCCTGATGCGCTCCCAATCGCGCTTCTCCAAAGAAAACACCTTGCTCGACCGCGCGATCGACACCGCCGGTGTGCAAGCAGCCTTCAGCACGGGCGCTGGCCAGCAGCGCATGCCTGACTACCGCGACAGCGACGTCCTGTCGTCCTACGCGCCACTGAAAATCGACGGGGTGAATTGGGTCCTGCTGGCGGAAATCGATACCGCCGAGGCCCTGGCCGCGGTTGCCGCACAAACCAGATCGGCGACGGTGTCGGGCGTGATGACAGCGGTATTGATCGCGGTCTGTGCCTTGCTGCTCGCCAATGGCATCGCACGCCGTGTGCGCGCCGCCGCCACCATCGCCGACAACATCGCCCACGGCAATTTCGAGAACACTATTGTCGTCGACAGCAAGGATGAAGTTGGCGAGCTGCAGCGTGCACTGGAACGCATGCAGAGCGTTCTGTTCGTGCAAATCATGGCTGAAAAAAACGAGGCACTGGCGCTCAAGGACAGTGTGCAGCGCGAAAAAGAAGAGGCTTTACGCCTGGGCGAAGAAGCAAGCCGCCAGAAGGAAGCGGCCGAACAGATGGCGGCCTCGATCCAGAAGGAAAAAGAAGCAGCAGCACGATTAAACCAGGCCTTAGAGAGTGCTGGCACGGCGATAATGCTGCTCGATCTGGCGGGTACGGTGTCGTACTCCAATCCACGTATGAAACAGCTCGCCGAACTGCATCGCGAGGCCTTGCCAAGCAAGGGTGCTGAGGTCGATTTCCAGATGGTCGCCAGCGACGCGCCTGACTTGCGCAAGCTGATCAGTGGTCAACAGCATGCCGAGCTTGAGCTACGTTTTGATCGCAGTGTGTTCGGTGTCGCCGCGAACCCGGTCAAGAACCTCGAAGGGCGCCACGCTGGTTATGTGCTGGAGTGGACCGATCTGTCCGAACAACGTCATGCCGAAGATGCCATCAAGGAACTGCTGGCCTCGGCCACCGACGGCGAGCTGGAGACGCGTATCGAAGCGCGCGGCCTCAGCGGTTTTGCCGGTTGGATAGCACAATCGATGAACGGGCTGCTCGACACCGTGAGCGTGCCGATCCAGGAGACCAACAAAATCATGCAAGCGCTGTCCGAGGGCGATCTGACGCGCACCGTGACCGGCAGCTATCGCGGTGAATTTGCGCGCCTCGCCGAGTCGGTCAATACCTGCATAGACAATCTGCGTGGCACCATGCGGGGCATTCAGACCTCGATTGGCCGGGTCGCCGCTAACGCCCAGGAGATCGCCACCGGTAACGGCGAGTTATCCCGTCGCACCGAGGATCAGGCGCTGTCTTTGCAGCGCACCGCCTCGGCCATGGAAGAGCTGACCTCGACCGTCGGTCAGAATGCCGACAATGCCAGCCAGGCCAAGACCATCACCGCCGCGACCTCCGAGCGCGCCGCAACGGGTAGCACCGTGGTCGACGAAGCGGTGGCCTCGATGGGTGGCATACAGCAGTCCAGCAACAAGATTGCCGACATCATCGGCGTGATCGATGAGATCGCCTTCCAGACCAATCTGCTGGCCTTAAACGCGGCAGTCGAAGCAGCGCGCGCCGGTGAGCAAGGACGCGGTTTTGCCGTGGTGGCCTCGGAAGTGCGCGCGCTTGCACAACGCAGTGCCGGTGCCGCCAAGGAAATCAAGATTCTGATCAAGGACAGCGTCGACCAGGTCAACGAGGGCGCCAAGCTGGTTGATGAATCCGGCACGCGCTTCCAGACCATCGTCAAAGACATCACCAATCTCTCCACCATCATTGGCGAGATGGCCGGTGCCGCCAATGAACAATCGGCGGGTCTGGGCGAGATCAACAATGCCGTCATCGGCCTCGATACCATCACTCAGCGAAACACGACGCTGGTGGAGGCGATTGCAGCCGCCAGTGAGTCACTGCGCAACGATGCGCTGGAGATGCAACAGCAGGTAGCGTTTTTTCGTCTTGACGGCGGCGCTGCCGGCGGCCGACGCGGGCCCGCCGACGGCCGCGATACCCTGCCTGGCTACATAGCCTCGGCCGTTGCGTAGGGGCATCTAGCGTCGGGTGCGGATGTGCTCGACGCTCGCTGCCAAACGGTGGATAGGCGCCCGCCCTGATGTCCTGATGACAGGTGCGCGCCTTCTCGATTGATCGCCTGCGCGCGACCGTCAAACTTCGCGTCACTTCCTGCCCCATGGGCCTAACCCACCCGAAGGCGTGGGTCACTGGCGCCGGCGTTGGTGTTACCTTGCCCGAGTTCCTGCGAGACTCAC
>JANOXY010000317.1:0-1897 GCA_031418675.1 Pseudomonadota bacterium | reverse complement strand
CCAACGGGCTGCTCGCTGTTGGTGGCGACCTGAGCGTCGAAACACTGTTGGATGCCTACCGTCGCGGGATTTTTCCGTGGTACTCAGCGGGGCAACCCATTTTGTGGTGGTCTCCTGATCCGCGCGCCGTGTTGGTGCCCGCCGATATCCACATCTCGCGCAGCCTGGCCAAACGCATGCGCAACGGCGGCTTTGAATTTTGCTGCGATCACGACTTCGCAGCCGTGGTCGATGCCTGCGCCGCACCGCGCAGACATCAGTCCGAGACCTGGATTACCGCAGAAATGCGCAGCGCTTATCTGGCCCTACACCGCGCCGGCCACGCCCATTCCATAGAATGTCGTGTTGATGGTCAGCTATGCGGAGGCCTGTACGGTGTGGCTATCGGGCAGGTGTTTTTTGGCGAATCCATGTTCTCGCGCGCGCGCGATGCGTCCAAAGTGGTGATGGTCACGCTATGTCGTTGGTTATGTGCCTGGGGTTATGAACTACTCGATTGCCAGGTCCACACCGCCCATCTCGCGAGCCTCGGTGCTCGCCCGATGCCCCGCGCAGCGTTCGCAGCACAGCTGACGGCGCTGACCGCCACTGCCCCCCGCGGGCAAGCCTGGCGCGTGTTGGAATAGCGCTCGTGACCGAACCGCCCAACACCCCGCGCCTTGGCTTTTTTACTTCGCCTCCCCATGAATGCGGCTACCTGCCCGCGCGCGAAGCGGTGACGATGTTCGCCGATCCGCGCATCAATCTCAGCGTCGAAACCTATACCTGGTTATCGGCCCATGGCTTCCGTCGCAGCGGCACCCACGTTTATCGACCCCACTGTGATGGTTGTAACGCCTGCGTCCCGGTGCGTATACCCGTCGCGGAGTTCAGGCTCAGTCGCGCTCAGCGCCGCACCCAGGCGCGCAATCTTGATGTCGAAGTGTGCGCGCGTCCTGCGCGTTTTGAGCGTGAGCATTTTTTGCTCTACGAACGTTATCTGCAGGCGCGGCATCCCGACTCTCACATGGACACCACCAATCCCAACGCCTACATGAGTTTCCTCACCGCGTTATGGTGCGATACGACGTTTTATGAATTCCGCTGTAAAGAAGCTTTGCTGGCGGTCGCGGTGGTCGATCGCTTAGGCGACGGCTTATCCTCGGTCTACACCTTCTTCGCGCCCGCCGAAGCGCACCGCAGTCTCGGCCGTCTAGCGGTGCTGAAACAAGTGGAATGGGCCGCGCAGATGGGTCTGCCATGGGTGTATCTCGGTTACTGGATCAGCGCCTGCCGTAAGATGTCTTACAAGTCCGAGTACGCGCCCCTCGAGTTCTACCGCGACGGCGAATGGACACGTGATCCAGGCCTGATATGACCCTGCCCTAAGCTATTCGGGGTTGGCCGCCCCTGGTGATTGAGGCACAATGCCGCCACTCGTACGCCCGCGTTCCTGCTACCCGTCCCGGAGACCAACTAACAGAGCAATATGGCAAAAGAAGATCACATCGAGATGCAGGGCAAAGTGGTGGAAACCCTGCCCAACACCATGTTCCGGGTCGAACTTGAAAACGGCCACCTCGTCATAGCCCATATCTCCGGCAAGATGCGCAAAAACTATATCCGCATCCTCACTGGCGACCAGGTCACTGTCGAACTGACACCCTATGACCTCTCCAAAGGCCGCATCACCTACCGCGCCCGTTGAGCTTCGGCAAGCGCGCTGCGCTCGCGCGTTCAAGCATCCCAGCCAGAATCACTCCTACACCCTCAGCGATAAGACGTGCTGAGCGTTCATAGGCACGACCCGATCGGCCATAGGGATCGGCAATTTCAAGTTTGCGCTCGCCTTGTGCTGCTGACAGCAATGTCACCTCACCCGTGTAACTCGTTGGCCGGACCTGGCGCAGAAAATCGA
>JANOXY010000316.1:0-4926 GCA_031418675.1 Pseudomonadota bacterium | reverse complement strand
TCTCGTCTGGATTGGTGACACGCTAGATCGCCCGCTTCATCACATTTGCGGAGTGGCCGCTATCGCATGTTTGATGGCAATATCCGCCGCCTGCACGCTTGAGTTTTTGGCCCCAAGCGGGGTCAAGCCGATGTCAATATTTGAAGCGGGCCACGCCATCTTCACGTTTTACGCGAAGTTGATCACAGAGTTGGCTTTCAGCATCGATGTGATAGCGGCGGCCCTCCCTGCCATAGCTGCGCTCGGCCTCGAATTCATGGTCTCCCTATCTGTCTTCGTGCTGCGCAAAGTGCGAGGCGCAGCATGACATTCCTGCGCTGTCTCGCCTATTTCGCCTCGGGCCTCAGCGTCGCCCTCCGGATTCTCTGCGATGGCGCGTTCCTCGCCCTGGTCTTGTTCATCAGCCTTTTCACGACCAAGTATTGCTTCGAGTACGGCTATGAAATCGACCCGTGGCGCGGCTATGCCTATGCTGGGTTCGATCTGCTTAAAATCGCTCTGCCGGTTTATGCAGTGCGAGCTTGGTGCAACGGACACCGCCATGGGCAGGCCGCGGCGCTCGCGGGCTGGCTTGTTTTCATCTTCGCATGTGTTCTTTCCGTTAACGCCACGCTGTCCGAGACCCATCGCGAAGCCGCTGCAAAAGCGGCCGGTGGCACTATCCAGGCCGCAAAGCTCACCGCGCTCCTCGATAAGCGAGACCGGCTCACCGACCAACTGACAGCCCTTGGCATCACTAAGCCTTTGACCATCGCCGTCAGTGAGTTGCAGGCACACCGGACGGCATGGCGGTTCGAATCGTCAAAAGGCTGCACGGAGCCGATTAAAGGCGAATACCTAACCTACTGCGCCAAAGATAAAACGCTGTTCACAACTCAGAGCGCTGCCCAGGCAGCGGATCAGTTCCGGGCCGGTCTCGACAGCCTCGAAACTGAGATCGCCGCCGCTCGCACGGTAGAGGCTGTTGTAGGTGGTATACCAGTTGCTTCACTTTTTACTTGGATCACGGGCGGGTGGGATGCGCAGCCCGCTTTCTACTCGATGGCACTCGAGCTATGGTCAGCGTTCGGGGTGGCGCTTTGGTGGGCTGCGGTGCAGTCGCCATCCGCACCGGCCCGAAAGGGGCTGCCAAAGGAATCCGCACCTCAGCACGCAGCGCTCTCAGCCCCTTCAGTAATTCAAGGGTCAGACCCTTCGGCAACCCGGCTGGCCGAGACCCCTCTGACCCCACTTAAGCCCTCTCAGAAACTGAAGGGTCAGACCCCTCAGAAATCTGAAGGGCCCACTGAGGGGGCTAGCCCAAGAAACACAGGCGTTCTGAAGGGGGTGGTTTTGCCGTTTTTGAAGGTCAAAACCCCCTCAGTTGCCGCTCTCTCAGACCCCTCAGTTTCCGAAGGGTCTGACCCTTCTGTGGCTAGCCTACTGGCAAGCCTTCCAGTTGAACGCGGGCAGACCCTTCGGTTTGGCGATCTGAGGGGTCTGTACGATGCCGCCTGCTCAGCCCAGGGGATGACCCCTCTGCCCGATTGCAAGCTCGGTCCAGCGTTGGTTCTAGCGGGCTTCAGGAAGGGCCGGAACAGCGCCGGACAGAGCACCTACACCGACCGCCGCCCCAGCAACGGAAGTGCCGTTGCATAGCGCCTGAAGTATAGATTGAAGTATTTTGAAGTATTGGGTTATTTTATACTTGACGAACACTTAAATTCGTGGCAGGCCAATCCTGCATCACGACTATCAGCTTGGCTGGGACACGGGGATGCGGGCAAAGAATGGTCGCCAGTTCTCAGAGCTGACGGCCATTTTTTTGTGGCCGAAGTACGAGCACAATCGATAAATTGAATACTGGTACCAATGTGCGCTTTACGCACCTTGCTTCAGGCTGCCCGAATGACCTTGTGGCGACCATCGCGAGCCCGGCAAATTACGCCGTCTCGCTCCCATTCCAGCAGCCATTTGCTGACCCGGTCCGGCGCTTGCCCCCAGCGAGCCACAAGTAGGTCTTGCGAGGGCACGATGGCTCCGGTTGCCAGTAGGGCTTGAAGGTCTGCCCAGGCTTCCGGCTTTGCAACTGTGACAGTTGCCTTCGATGCAACTGTAGTTGCAACTATTGATGGGGCAAGCCTCGCTGAACCCAGCAAACACGGCACAGTTGCAACAGTTGCATCAAGACAGTTGCCATGCCCCACGACAGTTGCCCTCGATGCAACTGTAGTTGCAACTGATGCCAATGGGGGCGTGTTGTCATTCGCACTTCGAGGCGTCACGGGCCGTGCCGCCATGATCGCCCCACCAATGGCGCCGACCTCGATCAGGGCCACGATCAAAGCAGATATCGCCAGCCGAATGGTGTCCTCGGGCAGGCCGGTCACGAGGGAGAGCGCATGGGCCTGTGGGTCCGCATTCTGGGGCCGGGGTCCGATGGTGGCCAGCACCGTCTTCGCCGCTGTCAGTTGCGGCTCCAGCTCGCTCCGGCGGGCCGCGGCGCCGCGTTCACGGTATAGCGCCAGGATCGGCTGACAGGCGGCTTTGCTTTCGGCGCGCGTGATGTCCGCACACTGCTTCGACCGGCGCCAGATGCCCATATCGATTTTGGCGCCCTGAATATCGGCCATGATCACGTCAACAGGCCGCGGTGTGCCCAGCGCCCCGAGTTCTTTGTCGAGGCGGGTCACGTCAGCAGCGGCGCTGTCATAGGCCAGCATTTTGCCAGCACGGTCGTCGGTTGCGGTTTCGCGGTTGTGCTGAGCCGAGCCGAAGGCGGCCACCAACGATACTGTCAGCGTCACGACCAACACCAAGGCAGACGCCGTGGCTCTGATCCACTGACGCTCGCCAATGGCTGCCGTGAGCGCTGGACCTGCGCAGGTTTTGAGCACGTCACTCGCCACGGCCAATGCGACCGCGGCGGTGCCAAATTGCTCGGCAAAGCCTGCATTATAGGTGATCCCGACCCCCGTGCAGGTTAAGGCTGCAAGGGTGGCTGGCGCACGCCTTACGATGGTCCAGTCCATGGCCGGTATCCTCGTTCGATCAAGCACGACGCCCGTTACGGTGCCGGTTGATCTCAGCAAGCAACCGCTCCATCGCGCCGTCCGATAGCATCAGGGTCAAAACGCCATCGCCGTCCCTCTCCGGCTGCGAAACACTGACACCCGATCCAGCGAGCATCGGCACGTCAAGCCGGAATGTCTGGGGCTTGTAATCGTCTGGCAAGTCGCCGGACCCTGCATAGGCTTCGCCGAGAACAGCGATGCTCAAGTCGCGCAAGAACGTGTCGCGGCCGTTGGCTTTGCTGGTCGTTTGGTTCGTGTGACTCATGAAACAACTCCTCTGATTGACTGCCCCCCCTCCTCTGCCTCGGTCACACATCGACTGTGATCTATGGACTTAGTGAGGGCTGACCGGCCTTGACATAAGGAAGCTATCTTACTAATAAACCTATGTCAATAGTCAGCTAGCTTTACTAGCTTACAAATATAGGGTAGGTGGCCACATGCAGGTGCAAATTTACGACCAAGGAGCGGCCATGCCCCCAAAACCTGGCTACAAGCAGCCCGGACGGGACGGGAAAGTCTCGATCCTGATCCACCTCGATGATGACGTGCGCACGGCCTTCAAGGTGGCGGCCATCGAGAACGGGACAACTATGCAGGCTGTACTTGCGGACTTCATCGAAACCTATTCGGCGACAGCTTTGAAACGGCAGAAGCGTCAACAGGGGTAAAGGCCAATGCCAAAAGTTGAATTCACGGTCGCCGTCGAAATCACGGCACCACAAGCTGTCAGTCTCGAAGCAGGCATTGCCGAAACACCGATTGTCACGCGCATCAATTCCGCCACGAGCAACGCAATCATTTTGCCCGCGGCAACGATTGCCGATCCGGAAGCTCAAGAGCTGGAAACTGAACAGCGCATCGTCGAGCTTCAAGATGTTCTGGAACGCCGGATGATCCCAAGCCAGCCGGGAAGGCAAGATTTCACTGACGGTCTGGGTTGAGCCGGGGCTGCGCAAAGCGCTGAAGCAGGCGGCCGTTGCTGAAGACGTGCCATTGCAGGAGCTGGTTCGCCAGATTTTGCTGGGTGGGGTTGAGCAGGCGGCAAAGTTCGCCAAGAAAGCCCGGCAGGCTGCTGAAGCCGACAAAGACTGAGGGAGGCGGCAATGCCTAAGTTCGAAGTCACGGTCGAAGTCTCGATCTCGGCGCCTCTGAAGGTCATCGTCGGACAGCGCCTAGGCGCGGGTCATCAGTCCGCTTCGTGCAACCGGTTGCAGTGCAGTGGATTGCACCGAGTTCGCGTCCCATTGCACCGAGTTCACTTGTGCCCAACGCAGGCGACTCGCCGTGAGGTCCGGTCCCTTTCAGGTGCGCTATGCGTCCCGCACGCTGACCGCACTCGCCCAGGGCATCATCTGATCGCCATAGACTTCGGCTAAACCAAGTGCTGTCTCGTGATCAGGAAAATCCATATGAAGCGCCGTGAATTTCTCACGTCAGCCGGAGCCCTCGTCGTGTGCTCCGCTCTGCCATCGTTGGCAGCGCCTGCGGTTGCTCGCCCGACCCGCGCTGCCAACGCCTTGTCACTGGCATTGGCTCAAGAGACCTTCGGCGGTCTGCCACGTGACGTGCGCCGTTGGATGAGGGATCGCAACCTTCTGAAGGATGACCGCTTCATCCTGCCTAGTCCTCACGACCGGCAACAGGCAGAGTACCTTGCCAGTGTGGTGACGCGCGTTTTTGCGCCGTTCTGGTTCAGGATGGCGGAAGCGCCGGAATTGGCCGATGCAATTGACGATGCCGCAACGCTGCGAGAGGCCGCCGATAAAGCCTGCAATGGAAAGTGGTATATTTCACAAGTGACCAACCGTGACCGCTTCGATGGTCTGGACGGTCGTAAGAAGCGCTGGGCGAGCCAAGCGTATAGCTGCGG
>JANOXY010000315.1:0-3091 GCA_031418675.1 Pseudomonadota bacterium | reverse complement strand
CGGTGGCGGTGGCGGCGCTATCGCGGCCTGACCAGCAAGTATGGGCAGGCGTCTTGCAAGACTTGCACACCGGCGTGGCGAAGCTCGATCGCCGCTTGCCGATTGTGATCGCCGTCGGTGCAGTTTTTGCGCAGGCGCGCGGCGCTGCCATCGCCGCCGGTCAGCAAGCGCGCCCCCCACAGCGCCTACCACCGCTGACACGCGCGGCGCTGGTTTGTCCCGTTTGAGCGGGGAAATCGCTCGAGTCTGCTAAGCCCGCGCGCTGTTCAACTGCGTGGCACCGATGCGCCACATCCCGATCCGGCCGCTAGCTGTAGCGACCTCGGCCCGCCAGCCTGACAATGACAAGCATGACAACTTGCCGGCCCACCCAAGCACTCGCCCGCCTGCTATGGACCTCGGTGGGCACGGTGCTGTTCGTGCTGGGCGCGATAGGCGCGGCCTTGCCGGTGATGCCAACCACGGTGTTCTGGCTGGGCGCCATAGCCTGTTTCGTGCGCAGCCATCCGGCCATGGCCGAGCGGCTCTTGGCCCACCCGCTGTTTGGTCCACCACTCAAGCGATACCGCGATTATGGTGTGATTGATAAGCGCGGCAAACGCGCGGCCTTGACCGCGCTGGCGTTATCGGCGGTGGTGACCGTAGCAAGCAACCGCGCGCTCGTGATCAGCATGGGCGTATGCGCATGCCTGGCGGCGGTTGCGCTCTATATCGCCACGCGGCCCACGCAAGTACCAGGGGTGCAGGACGACGAGCACACCGCAGCCGATCCTCGTTAACCAACAGCGCGCTCAACTGCACGCGCTTCCTTGCACGATGCGTTTGTTACACGCGGCTAAAGCGCCAAGGCTCCCCCCCGGAATCGGGTCTTCAATTGTCCGGGTGACGTGGCATCATGCGGCCACCCCACAGTACACCTGAGCGCCCACGGCCCAAGCGTCGGTCAGCATGAAGCGCGCTGTGGAGCTGGTGGGTCGACGACGCCACGGGCAATGCGCAGCAGGGTGCGCGGCCCACATCACAACAGTTTTTTGCCAGCGTCCACGAGCGGCAAGGGGAGAGCCATGAGCAACATCACACCGTTCACCGTCAAGGTCCCCGAGGCCGAGCTGGACGATCTGCGCAGCCGCCTGCGCCGCACGCGCCTGGCGCCGGAGTTTGGCAATGACGATTGGCGTTATGGCACCAACGGCGCCTACCTGAAGGACTTTTTGCACTACTGGGAAAGCGGCTACGACTGGCGTCGCCATGAGGCTGCCATCAACGCTCTGCCGAACTACATGACCCACATCGAAGGCATGCCCATACACTTCATCCACGTGCGTGGCAAAGGGCCTAAGCCCGTGCCGCTGATCCTGAGCCATGGTTGGCCATGGACGTTCTGGGATTGGCATAAGGTCATCGGGCCGCTATCGGACCCCGCCGCTTACGGCGGTGACGCGGCCGATGCCTTTGATGTCGTCGTGCCGTCCTTACCCGGTTATGGCTACTCCACGCCGCTGACCACACCGGGCATCAATTTCTGGCGCACCGCGGATCTGTGGGTGAAGCTCATGCGCGACGTGCTGGGTTACGACAAGTTTGCGGCGGGCGGCGGTGATTGGGGTGCGATTCTCACGTCGCAACTCGGACATCGTTATGCCCAGCATCTGATCGGTATTTATCTGCACTTGATGGTGCCGCTGGATGTGTTCACCGGGCCGTTTCCCGGCGCCGAAGTATTCGCGCCGGACGAGATGCACATGCATCAGCGCAATCAGAAATTTTTTGAGGGTGAAACCGGCTACTCGGCCATTCAGGCGACCAAACCCCAGACCCTGGCGTTTGCAATCAACGATTCCCCCGCGGGTCTCGCCGCCTGGATTATCGAGAAGCGCCGCACCTGGAGCGACTGTGGTGGCGACGTCGAGCGCCGGTTCAGCAAGGACGATCTGGCCACCACGCTCACCATCTACTGGACTACCCAGAGTTTTGGCAACTCGGCGCGCTACTACTACGAGTGTGCGCACAACGCCTGGCAGCCATCACACGATCGTCAGCCTCTGGTCGAGGCACCCACCGGTGTCGCGGTGTTCCCCCACGAAGTGGTGTTGCTGCCACGCAGTTGGGCTGAGCGTTATTACAATCTCAAACATTGGACACAAATGAAGACCGGCGGTCATTTTGCACCGATGGAAGAGCCGCTAGCCTTGGTCGAAGATATTCGCGCGTTTTACCGCGGTTTGCGCTGAGTCGACACAACGAGGGCTGCCGCGTGTTGTGTGCCGTGCGGACGATCACGGCGACGGTGCCCCGCGTGGAAAGACTAGAGTGAAGCGATGGCTACCCTGCGCCATGCGACTTTCGTGGAGCGCGACGCAGAAGCCGCGCGGCGCGGCGCAGGCGCGCGCATAACAATGAGGTGATGAGCTACGCGTCGCTGCCAACGACGCGCGCCCGCAGATCGGCGCTCAGGTCTTCGAATGGGTGCCGTCACATAGGGGTTGTTTGACGGTGGCTTTGCAGCCGCAGAAAAACACTTTCTTGGTTTCGGTTGCCTCGAATTTCAGGGGCGTCATGCCCGTGTCTTTATGGGCACCGTCGCAGAACGGTTGTTTGGCGCTCTTGCCGCAGGCACACCAGTAGTAGCTTTTGCCAGCTTCAACATCGACGGCGTAGGGGGTGTTTGAGGCGCGCACGGGTACAGTCATAGTCGTTCTCCCTTGGATGGTGAGGCGCCCGGCGCAGCAGCCGGGCGCGGTGCTCTGATTCTACTTCTTGATGCCTTCGATGCCGAAAGTCAGTTCGACCGTGTTGGAGGCCGGCCCGAGCTCGTACTTCACGCCAAAATCGGCGCGGGTCATGGTGTAAGTGCCGACGAAGCCAGCGCGGTAGCCACCCCAGGGGTCTTTCCCTTCACCAACCTTGCTGACCGCCACTTCAATCGGCTTGTCGACGCCGTGGAAGCTCAGCACGCCTGACAGCACACCCTTATCGGCGCCACCCTTGTAGGCGGTGCTCTTGAAGCTGGCCTTGGCGAAGTTGTCGACTGCCAGGAAGTCTTTGCTGCGCAGGTGTTTGTCGCGCTCGGCGTGATTGGTGTTGATGCTGG
>JANOXY010000314.1:0-9051 GCA_031418675.1 Pseudomonadota bacterium | reverse complement strand
GTTAGCGATTTCGTGTGGGTACAGCTGCTGTTCATCGAGCACGAGACCCGTTTTAGGGGGTCGGCCCTGGGGCTTTTTATTGTCAGCGCGGGGGCATCTTGGCCGCTCAAATCCAGCCCGTCAAGCTTTATACCCCCTATATAGGTAGGTTCTGCCGGCTTGTTTAGACCTGGGCGACGGCTTTGCGGGCGGCTTGCAGACGCTCGGCAGTGCCGATGTCGAACCATCGTCCGTGGTGAATTTCGCCGCTTAAGCGACCGGACTCGGCGAGTTCAAACAACAATGGGCCGAGGGCGAAACGTGGCTCGGCACAGCCACGAAAGAGGGTGGGCGCGAACACGCCGATGCCCGCGTAGGTATAACGATGGGGGGCGCCACGGGTTACACGGTCACCATTTAAATTGAAATCACCGTCAGGGTGATGCGCCGGGTTACCGATCAATACGAGGTGGGCAGGGTCGGCCGGGATCGGCTCCAGGTCAAACGCAAAATCGGTCCAAACGTCAGCATTGACTACCAGGAAGGGCGCATCGCCGAGCAGCGACAGGGCGCGCGCGATGCCACCGCCGGTTTCCAATGGCCCGTCGGGTTCGCGCGAATAGGCGATATTGACGCCATAGGCCCGCCCATCGCCGAGGTGAGCTTCGATCAAATGTCCGAGGTGGGAAACGTTGATTACAACGTCGCAGATTCCCGCCATCGCCAGTGCGGCAAGATGTCGTTCGATGAGCGTGTTATCACCGACTTTGACCAGCGGCTTGGGCAGCGTGTCGGTTAAGGGCGCCAAGCGCTGACCGCGACCAGCAGCGAGTATCATGGCTTTCAAAGCAGGGTTTCCGTGATCCAGGGCGGACTCAATTATAGGGCGCGCATCAACACCGCGGATGTCGTAGCGGAGCGTGATCTGGCATCATCCGCACGGTACTGAGATCGCGCCTTGTTCGAGCCTGCGGGCCGACGCTCGCGCCCCACCCTTTCTGAACGCAGCTGCAAACTCGGCTGTCATGAGCAACGTGAGCGAAAATCTACCGAACACACGCGAGCCAGATAACGCCGCGCTCGTCGAAATGGGTCGCGCGGTGCTGGACATCGAGTCGCGGGCAGTCGCCGACTTGGTCGCGCGCGTCGATGAGAGTTTTGTCGCTGCCGTGCGCGTCATGCTCAAGTGCAGCGGGCGCGTGGTGGTGTTGGGCATGGGCAAATCCGGTCACATCGGCGGCAAGATAGCTGCGACCCTGGCCAGTACCGGGACGCCGGCCTTTTTTGTCCATGCCGGCGAGGCCTGCCACGGCGATATGGGCATGATTACTGCGCGCGACGTCGTGCTGGCGCTCTCCAATTCTGGCGAGACCGAGGAACTCACCACCCTGATTCCATTGATAAAACGGCTGGGCGTGCCCTTGGTCAGCATCACCGGCAACGCACAATCGACCTTGGCGACCAGCGCCTCGGTTCATATTCTGGTCGACGTGCGCGAGGAAGCATGCCCACTCGGGCTTGCACCAACCTCTAGCACCACCGCTGCGCTGGCGATGGGTGATGCACTGGCCATTGCGATGCTTCAGGTGCGTGGCTTCACCGCCCGGGATTTTGCCCGTGCGCATCCCGGCGGTACGCTGGGCCGGCGTTTGCTCAAGATTGACGACCTTATGCATTCCGGTGCCGCCATGCCGGTAGTGCGTCCTGATTCCCCAGTCGCCGCCGCCGTCGTCGAAATGACCCGGTGTGGTCTCGGTCTGACCACTGTGGTGGACGATGACGGGCGGCTGGTGGGGGTTTTTACCGACGGCGACCTGCGTCGGGTCTTCGAGCGCAATCACGATATTCGTTCGGCGCGCATGGCCGATGTAATGACCCGTCGCTGTAAAACCGCCGGCAGCGACCTGCTGGCGGCCGAAGCCCTGCGCATGATGCAGGAACACAAAATTAATGCGCTGTTGGTGGTGGCCGCGGACCAGCGCCTGATCGGCGTATTGAATATGCACGATTTGCTGAGGGCGCGGGTCGTCTAGTGGTTGGTGCTAGAGCCGAGCGGCCACGGCGCGCTATGCAGGTCGCCCAGCACCGCCTCACAGCAGCAACTGCGCCGCCATGAACGCCTGGCTGACTGCGCTCGCGGTACTGCTGCTCAGTGTCGGTAGTTTCTGGATGTTGCACCGACTCGAGCTCGAGGAACGCAATGCCAGTGCGCGGCGTTTGCACCAGCCCGATTATTACATCGACAAGATGACGCGACGTACTTTGGGCCCGCTAGGCGAAACCGCCAACGTTTTGCGCGCCACGCGTTTGGAACATTTTGCGGATGACGATTCCACGGAATTGGCCAGCCCGCACCTGGAGATTTACAATGGTAGCCCCGAACCATGGCATGTCGTGGCCAAGCGCGGCTGGGTGAGTTCGAGTAATGAAGTCGTGCTGCTCCACGGTCCGGTTGAGATCTGGCGCCAGAACAAGGCCGGCAAGCGTGTTTATCAGGTCTTGACGTCGGAACTGCGGGTGTTACCTAAGGAACAGTATGCGGAGTCCGCCGAACCGACCACCATCATCGCACCCGCGACCGTTGCCCACTCGATCGGCATGCGCGCCAATTTTGCGCACGAACGTGTCGAATTATTGAACCAGGTAAGAGCCAGACATGAAGTGGTCAAGCCGCAAAGTTGAAAGCGCGCTGCTGGTTGTCCTGGCGGTGATAACGATGCCCTGTGTCGCGCTTTCGACCGATCCCCAGCAGCCGGTACAGATCGAGGCCGACTTCGCCGAGCTCGATGACGAAGAACACACCACGGTCTATGTCGGTAACGTCGTGGTCGATCAAGGTTCCATGCATATGACCGGTGACCGTTTGCGAGTCAATTTCACCGCGAGCAAGGACATGAAAGATGCCTACCTCGAAGGCCGTCCAGCGACCTTTAAGCAAACGCCAGATCACGACGATGACGTGCACGGCCAAGCCCTGAAGATTGAGTACCATGCCGAGCAAAGCCTGTTGAATCTGATCGAAAAAGCCCGCGTCACCCAGGGCGAGCGCCTGTTCGAAGGTCACCGCATCAACTACGACACCAAAAAGAGCATCATTACGGCGCGCTCTGCGCGGGCGGGCGAGGCCGACAAGGATCAGCATCCCAAGGCAGGCAGCGGGCGGGTCCGCATAGTTATCCCGCCTAACAAGAAAAAGGGCGATGAAACGTCTACCAAGATGGCGCCGTCAACCAAGACTGAGACGAGTTCGGATGCCAAACCGACCGCTGCGCCGCCCTGAACGCCGCTTTCCTGACCACCAAGCGCCGTAGCCAGCGATCCCGGTTTATGTCCTTACCGAGCCTGACGGATTTTCTCCCATGAGTGTGCTCGCAGTGCGCCACCTGGCCAAAACCTACCGTTCACGCCGGGTGGTAAAAGACGTCAGCCTGTCGGTACAAAGTGGCGAAGTCATCGGTCTGCTGGGCCCCAACGGCGCTGGCAAAACCACCAGCTTCTACATGATCGTAGGCCTGGTGCCGAGTGAGGGCGGTTCCATTCACCTCGATGCCGAGGATCTGACCCGTCTGCCAATGGATGTGCGGGCCCGCAAAGGTCTGGGCTATTTGCCGCAGGAAGCTTCCGTGTTCCGTAAGCTGACTGTCGAGCAAAACATCATGGGGGTGCTGGAGATCATTGCCGATCTTAGCCAGCACCAGCGTGAGCGACGTCTCGAGGCCCTGCTGCAGGAATTCCACATCGAACACATCCGCCAGAATCTTGGCATGTCGCTGTCTGGCGGCGAGCGTCGGCGGGTCGAGATTGCGCGTGCCCTGGCAACCGAACCCCGCTTCATTCTGCTCGACGAACCCTTTGCCGGTGTCGACCCGATTTCGGTCGGCGACATCCAGCGCATCATCAGCCACCTCAAGCAAATCGGCATTGGGGTCCTGATTACCGATCACAACGTGCAGGAAACCCTACGCATCTGCGACCGCGCCTACATCGTGAACGAAGGCACCATCATTGCCGAGGGCGATGCGCAGGCCATCCTGTCGGACGAAAAAGTGCGGCGGGTCTATCTCGGCGAGGCTTTCAAACTTTAAAGCCTCGCCTTCGCCGGCCGAAGATCGTCTACAAGAGCCCTGCCGGGATTGCGCTCAGTCCATGCATGAACCTATGCAATTATTGATCCAGGCAGAGCTCAGGTGAGCTAAGATGGTCGCAGACGATTATTAATTAAACGGTTGCCCGGGAGGATATGAAGCAATCCCTTCAATTGAAGCTCGGCCAACATCTGACGATGACGCCGCAGCTGCAACAGGCGATCCGCCTGCTGCAACTGTCTGCCATGGAGCTTTCGGTCGAAATCCAGGACGCGCTGGAATCGAACATGATGCTCGAACTGGCGGACGGTGCCGACGATTACGAAGATCCGAGTTTCAGCCCGGGCGAAGGCGCGGCCGCGGGCAGCGATGGAGAGTCCGAAGCGAGCTTCGAATCGAGCTTTGAAGTGGGTGGCGGTGACCCTGGCGAAATTGAGGCACGTTCGGTCACCGACGACATTCCCGACGAGCTGCCTGTCGACAGCGACTGGGATGAAATCTACGACAGCCTTGCCACGCCGGGCACAGGTAGCGGCAGTCACGACGGCGAGGACTCCGATTTCGAACGCGCCGGCGTGAACCCGCCGTCCTTGCGCGAGCACCTGCTCTGGCAGGTCAATCTCACACCCCTGAGCGACCGCGATCGCGCGATCGCGGTAACCATCGTCGATGATCTCGACGCGACGGGCTATCTCACCAGCACCTTGGAGGAACTGGCGGCCACCGTCAGCTCAGCCATCGGTGACCTCATCGAGAGCGACGAAGTCCAGGCGATCCTGCGTCTGGTGCAGGGCCTGGATCCAGTGGGTGTTGCGGCCCGCAATCTTCGTGAGTGCCTGTTGTTACAACTCGCCCAATTGCCCCGCGACACACCATGGCTTGCCGAGACCCAACGCTGCGTCGCAGATTTTATGGACTTGCTCGCCGCGCGCGACTACAACCAGCTCATGCGCCGCTTGAAAATTGCCCGTGAAGATCTCGCTACCGTCATCGCGCTCATCCAGTCGCTCAATCCGCGCCCTGGCGCCCAATACAGCGAAGAACAAACCGAATACGTCGTGCCCGACGTATTCGTCTACAAGTATAAAGACAGATGGCGAGTTGAGCTCAACGCCGAGACCATGCCACCCTTGCGGGTCAATCCCTACTACGCCTCAATGATTAAGCGGGCAGATAACAGCGAAGGCAATTCGTCCCTGCGGACCCACTTGCAGGAGGCGCGTTGGTTCATCAAAAGTCTGCAGAGCCGCAGTGAGACACTGCTGCGGGTAGCGACCGCCATCGTCGAACGGCAGCGCGCGTTTCTCGAGCACGGCGAAGAAGCGATGAAACCGCTGGTACTGCATGACATCGCCGAGGCACTGGAAATGCACGAATCAACTATCTCGCGCGTCACCACGCGCAAATATATGCACACCCCACGCGGCATCTTTGAGCTCAAGTACTTCTTTTCCAGCCACGTCAGCACGACCCTGGGCGGTGAAGCATCTTCAACCGCCATCCGCGCTGTCATCAAGAAACTGATCGCAGCCGAGAATACGCAAAAACCCCTAAGTGATCACAAGATCGCTGCGCTATTGTCTGACCAGGGCGTACAGGTGGCGCGCCGCACGGTCGCGAAGTACCGGGAAGCGATGTCGATACCACCTTCCAATGAACGCAAGCGCATCGCGTGAGTGTCGCTGCCGCCCCCATGGGCCAGAATTTTTAAACCTAGGAACATCGGGAGAAGACCATGCATATCAAAGTCGATGGACGCCATGTCGAAGTGACCAATTCGATGAACGACTATATCCAGACGAAGCTAGGCCGTATCGAGCGGCACTTCGATCACCTCGTTAACGTGCACGTCGTACTTGCGGTGGAAAAACAGCGACAAATAGCCGAGGCCACCATCCACGTCGCGGGTAACGATATCCACGCCCACAGCGAGGATGACGACATGTACGCAGCTATCGACGCGTTAGTCGACAAACTCGATCGACAGATCAAAAAACACAAAGAAAAAGTGACCAGCCACCGTAGCTAAGTGTGGCGGCCATGGATTATCTCGCTTGCCGACATCGCCGGCCCACCCGATGAGTGACACCCGGCGCTTTCTAATCGTTTCCGGCTTGTCGGGCGCCGGCAAGTCGATCGCACTGCATACGCTGGAAGATGCGGGATTTTACTGTGTTGATAACCTGCCGGTTGGCATCCTGCCCGACTTCGCGCGTTTTATTGCCGAGCAGAATCAGGCGCATTTTGACAAAGTCGCGGTCGGCATCGACGCACGCAATCAGCCCGACGCACTGGCCTCGCTGCCCGCAGTGTTGGACACCCTGGGAGGCGACACTGCCAGGGTTGAACTGATCTTCGTCGATGCCAGCGATGAGACCCTGCTGCGGCGCTTCAGTGAGACACGTCGCAAACATCCGCTGTCATCTGAGCAGCGGCCGCTGGCCGACGCCATTGCGCTGGAACGGAGCCTGTTGGATCCACTCGCGACGCGAGCCGACATCCGCATCGACACCACGCGAACTAACATCCACGAATTCCGCGCGGTAATCCGCGAGCTGATCACCAAGCGGCCAGCAGGGGGGCTCGCGCTGCAGTTCCAGTCCTTCGGTTTCAAAAATGGTGTACCTAGCGACGCCGATTTTGTTTTCGACGTACGCTGTCTGCCGAACCCCTATTGGGACGTGCAGTTGCGCGATTTGTCCGGTCGTGACCGCCCCGTGCGTGACTACCTCGATGGCGCAACCATGGCGCAACGTCTGGCCGATGATATCGGTCGCTTCCTTGAAACATGGGTGGAGCAATTCGAGGAAGTGAATCGCACCTATCTCACCATTGCCTTCGGTTGCACGGGCGGCCGTCACCGCTCGGTGTATATGGCGGAACGCATGGCACGTGACTTCGCCGCGCGAGGTAAACGCGCTGTCATCAGCCATCGCGACCTGTGAATACCGTTGCGAGGATTATCGTTTATGCCTACCGCTAGCCTCACCATCATCAACCGACTCGGCTTGCACGCGCGCGCGGCGGCCAAGTTCGTGCAAACAGCGGCCCATTACAGCTGCGATGTCGCGATCAGCAAAGGCGGCAAGAAGGTAAACGGCAAGAGCATCATGGGCGTCATGATGCTGGCCGCAGCACAGGGCGCGGAAATCGAAATCTGCACGACTGGCACCGACGAACAACCGGCGCTGGACGCGCTGACCGCGCTGATTGCCGACAAGTTTGGCGAGCCATCGTGAGTTTTTCGCTGCACGGGGTGGCGGTATCGCGCGGTATCGCTATCGGCAGCGTTCACATCGTCGAGCGTAACCAGCTCGACATCGCCGAATACCATCTGGCGGAAAGTGAGATAGCGGGCGAAGTGGAGCGGCTGCGTAGCGCAGTGGCGTTGGCAAAACATCATCTGCGCGACATCCGCACACACATTCCGGCCGGTACGCCCGCCGAGATTGTTGCTTTCATCGACACCCACATGTTGATGCTCGACGATGCCGCGTTTAACGACGAGCCGGCGCGCATCATCCACGACAACCGCGTCAATGCGGAGTGGGCCGTCAAGCTTCAGCGTGACACCCTCATCGCTGTATTTGAGGAGATGGAAGACCCCTACCTGCGCACCCGCAAGGATGACGTCGACCACGTCGTTGATCGCATCTTCCGCAATCTGCTGCGCCATCCACCGCTGCGCCACGAACTTCCTGACCAGAAGCTGAAGGGCATGATTATTATCGCCCGCGATCTGGCGCCAACGGATCTGGTCTTGCTGCAGAACCACGGTGTGGCCGGATTTGTCACCGAATTTGGCGGACCGACGTCCCACACTGCGATTCTGGCCCGTAGTCTCGGTATTCCGGGCGTCGCGGGCTTGCACCACGCGCGACGTTATATCCAGGAAGACGAAATCATCATCGTCGACGGTGACGATGGTGTCGTTCTGGGCGGTGCCGATGAACGCATACTTGAGCAATATCGCGCGCGCCAGGTCGAGCGGCTGAGTTATGTCGCCAGCCTGCAGGTACTGCGCGATGCACCGACCGTCACCCTCGACGGGCAGACTCTTCAACTCTATGCCAATGTCGAATTGGTCGATGATTTCAAGAGCGTGCGCGAAGTGGGCGCCGCAGGCGTGGGCCTTTATCGCACCGAGTTCCTGTTCCTCAATCGCGCCACCTATCCCGACGAAGACGAGCACTTCAACACCTATCGGCAAATGATAGATGCCCTGGGTGGTCTGCCATTTACGATTCGCACTGCTGATCTGGGCGCGGACAAGATGCCGGAGGCCGGCGTGGCAAATATCCCGTTTGCAGCCAATCCGGCACTCGGCTTGCGCGCGATCCGGCTGTGTCTTCGCGAACCCGCGTTGTTCTGGCCGCAGCTGCGCGCCATTCTTCGTGTGTCGGCCTTCGGGCCGGTACGTATGATGATCCCGATGCTGTCCAGCGTCGATGAAGTGCACCAGGTGATGGACATTGTCGGTACCATCCGTAACGAATTTAAACGACGCGGCATAGCCTTCGATCCGAATATGCCGATCGGCGGCATGATCGAAGTACCGGCCGCGGCCATCTGCGCTGACGTGTTCGCCAAGGAACTCGACTTCCTCTCGATAGGCACCAACGATCTGATTCAGTACGCGGTGGCGATCGATCGCGTGAACAATGAAGTGAGTTACCTCTACGACCCACTGAATCCGGGTGTACTGCGCCTGATATCCACCACCATAGAGGCCGGTCGTGCTGCCGGCATTCCGGTCGCCATGTGCGGCGAAATGGCGGGCGACACGCGCTATACCCGGTTACTGCTTGGCCTGGGCCTGACCGAGTTCAGCGTTCACCCCGCCGCGTTGCTCGAGATCAAACACATAGTTACCCACACTGACGTACTACACGCAAAAACCCTCGCCCAGGAGTTTCTTTTCGATTCGCGCCTCGAGCGCCGTCGCGAGTTGCTGCAGGCCCTGGAGACCGGTGCCGTCTAGGCGCTG
>JANOXY010000313.1:0-3605 GCA_031418675.1 Pseudomonadota bacterium | reverse complement strand
GGTATCGGCTACTCAGGGGTGGGTTACCGCACCTCGGGCGTGCGGGCCGTGGCCATTGCCGACGAAGAAGGGAAGTTCGAAGAAGCTACCGAAGAAAACGCGCTGTCCGGCAAGTACCCGCTCAGCCGTTACCTGTTCATCTACGTCAACAAACAACCGAACAAACCGATAGCACCGCTGGAACGCGCGTTCCTGCGCATGGTGTTGTCTAAAGAAGGCCAGGAGATCGTGACTAAAGACGGCTACATCCAGCTGCCGCCAAAGATAGCCGAGAAGCAGTTGAACGGTACGCTGGGTGAATAAGTCCGCGCGCTAACACATAGCTTTGTACCGGGCCTCGCGCCCGGTATTTTTTAGCGCGACCCGCGCAACGCCGTCCTTTACCATGGGCATCCGCGAAGAGGCGCCCGTGCCCATGACCGATGAACCCCGTCGTTCCCGAGATCCCCTGCACGGACTCACGCTCGAAACCATACTCACCCGGCTCGTCGAACGTTTTGGCTGGGCTGAGATGGCGAGACGCATACCGATTCGCTGTTTCTTCAACGAGCCCTCGGTGAAATCCAGCCTCAAATTTCTGCGCCGCACGCCCTGGGCGCGCGAAAAAGTGGAAGCCTGGTACGTGGAAGAAGCGAAGCGCGAGGGTGCCTCTCCCCAATGACGCACCACCCCGCTAAGCGGGCGGATTTCGGCCCGGGGCACGACAGTAAGGTGTTCAGCTTAGCGCTGTGCGGTTCTTGCTTCGGACCCTAAACAATTCCCGCTCCGCGTGCCAACAGGTGCCGCCCCCTTTGCTGGACTTCAGCGCTTTGTTACCCCCGTCGCGGCGTTCTCTGTCTACGGACCTTTCGGCGTAAGCAGGTGCTCACCTACGCAGCACCGTAAGGCGTTTCAGCGACGGGCCGTGCCGCGCTCGACGGGTCTCGGCTGGTCGATGTGCTCGAGTGGCAGTTCGGTCCTGTCGATCACTTTGCGCAAAACGAAGCTCGAATGCACACCGGTGACCCCTTCGATGCGCGTCAGTCGTCCGAGCAGGAATTCCTCGTAGTAGGTCATGTCCGGCAGCACCGCCTTGACCAGGTAATCGGCAGCCTGGCCGGTGACGATGCTGCATTCGATCACTTCGGGAAACCCGCTGACCGCCTGTTCGAAGGTGGCAAAACGCTCGGGCGTGTGGCGGTCCATGGTGATGCTGATCATGGCGGTAATGTTCAAGCCCAAACGCGCCTGGCTGAGCAAGGTCACGTGGCGCTCTATGACGCCCGATTCCTCCAGCTGACGTACACGGCGCGAGCAGGGGGTGGGCGACAGGCCGATCTTTTCGGCCAATTCCAGATTGCTGATGCGGCCGTTGGCCTGCATTTCGCTGAGGATGCGTTTATCGATGCGATCGAGTTTCATGGGCGGAATCCGAGTGTCAGCGCTGATTATGGATAAATTCCCTAAATAATATTGTTAATGTAGAGAGTTATTGCAAAATAATCCGCTTCCAATGGTCAATTTGCAATCATTCGCTACGTGCGGCTCGTTATACTGCCTGCCGTTCGCAGTGGTCGGTTCTCGCCCGGGTTACAGGCTTAGCCGATGCCACTGTTCCCAATTTTCTCCGTCAGACGCGCCAGAGCCGCGCGCGAAAGGTAGTCCCATGAGCGCATTCGACCATCACAAATACCAAGCCTATGCCCCTATTCAATTGCGCGACCGCACCTGGCCAGACCAGGTGCTGACGAGCGCGCCGCGCTGGTGCAGCGTGGATCTCAGGGACGGCAACCAGGCGCTGATCGAACCCATGAACGTGGCGCAGAAGCTGCAACTGTTCGAACAGTTAGTGAAGGTTGGTTTCAAGGAAATCGAGATTGGCTTCCCGGCTGCTTCCCAGCCCGATTTCGATTTTGTGCGGTGCCTGATCGATGGCAAGCTGATCCCGCAGGATGTCACTGTGCAGGTGCTCACCCAGGCGCGCGAGGAATTGATCGCCCGCTCTTTTGAAGCTTTGCGCGGCGCCAAGCGCGCCATCATGCATCTTTATAACTCGACCTCGACCGTGCAGCGCGAACAGGTTTTCGAACTCGACCGCGCCGGCATCAAGGCCATCGCGGTACAAGGCGCGCAGTGGGTGAAATCCTACGCTGCACGCCATCCCCACACCGAGTGGGTATTCGAATACTCACCGGAAAGCTTCACCGGCACCGAGCTCGATTTTGCCGTCGAGGTCTGCGATGCAGTGGTCGACGTCTGGCAGCCGACGGCAACAAAACCCTGCATCTTGAATCTGCCCTCAACCGTCGAGATGGCAACACCGAATATCTACGCCGATCAGATCGAATGGTTCGGCCGCCATGTCAAACGACGTGACGCCGTGATCATCAGCCTGCACACCCATAACGATCGGGGCTGCGCGGTGGCCGCGGCTGAACTCGCGACCATGGCTGGCGCCCAGCGCGTTGAAGGCACTTTGCTCGGCAATGGCGAACGCACGGGCAACATGGACATCGTCACCATGGGTATGAACCTCTACAGCCAGGGCATCGATCCACAATTGGATTTTTCGCGCATGGACGAAATCATTCGCTGCGTGAAGGAGTGCACGCAATTACCCGTGCATCCGCGTCACCCCTATGCGGGCGAACTGGTATTCACGGCGTTTTCCGGCAGCCATCAGGATGCGATCAAAAAATGCCTGGCCAAGCGCGATGAGCGTGCGCCCTGGGATGTGGCCTATCTGCCCATCGACCCCGCTGATCTCGGCCGCTCCTACCAGGAGGTGATCCGCATCAATAGCCAGTCGGGTAAGGGCGGCATCGCCTACGTGCTGGAACAAAACCAGGGTTATCAATTGCCGCGCTGGTTGCAGATCGATTTTTCGACCGTGGTTCAAAAATATGCCGAAGACAGTGCCAGCGAGGTCGAGCCGCACAAGATAGTCGAGCTGTTCGAACAACATTATCTGCACCCGCCCTCCCCCTATGAGTTGATGGGTTACCAGGCAACCCGCGAACACGGCGAAGATCGCTTGACCGCAAACCTGCGCGACGATGGCAAGGCTGTCAGCCTGCAGGGTCGTGCGAGTGGTGTGGTCGGTGCTTTTGTCGACGCCCTTGAACGCCACGGTGGCAAAAAGCTGGTGCTGGTTGAGTACAGCGAACACAGCATGAGCAGTGTTGCGGGTGCAGGCGCCGAAGCGGTCGCTTACGTACAGTTGAATCTCGATGGTCAACGTTATTGCGGCGTCGGTCGCAGCAGTGACATCGTCGAAGCGTCGCTGCGTGCGATCCTGGGCGCCGTCAATCAGCGCGCGCGGCTCGCACCTGGTGTCGCAGCCTGAATAACTAATCCCATCCGTTGCCGACGAGGCGCCCGCGGGCGCCTCGCTTGTTTCCGGCCACAGGCGCTGCGCTGATTGGCAAGCCACACCCGCACCCGCAGAATGCCTGCTCGCGCGCCACTGCCCCAGGATCATGTCCGTCCAAGTTCAACCTATCGATGCCGTTTTGCCTGCACTGCTCGCGAGCTTGGCCGCATTGCCACGGGTGGTGCTCGAGGCACCGCCCGGGGCGGGTAAAACCACACGGGTGCCCTTGGCTTTGCTCACGGCCAGCTGGTGC
>JANOXY010000312.1:0-9281 GCA_031418675.1 Pseudomonadota bacterium | reverse complement strand
CATCGACCACTTTAAAGCGGTTAACGACCGTTTTGGCCACATTGTCGGCGACGTCGTGTTGACCCAGATTGCCCAACAGATTGTGAAGTGCACCCGCACCAGTGACGGCGTCTATCGATACGGTGGCGAGGAATTTGTCGTGATTCTGCCCAACACGGCGACCGCCGGTGCTGAGCTTCTGGCCGAGCGCATTCGTGGTGAAATCGCGGCGATGCAAGTTGAATCCCTGCCGGCTAATGAGCGCGTCACCGCCAGCCTGGGGGTAGCCCATTTTGTCGCCGGAGAATCCCATAGCGAGCTTATGCAGCGCGCCGACGACCTCTTGCTGATCGCCAAACGCCGCGGACGCAATCGGGTAGTGGTGGCGGATCCTAACTGGGAGCAGACAACGACACTGCCAGCCAGTCCGTAATCCGCGCCGGTTCAGCGAGCAGCATCTCCAGCGCAGCTTCGTCCAATACCGGGATCCCCAGCGCGAGCGCCTTTTTGAGTTTGCTCCCCGCGTCTTCGCCGGCGACCACCAGGCTGGTTTTCTTCGATACCGAGCCCGCCACATGCGCGCCTAAGGCCTGCAAACGCTGTTTGGCCTCCTCACGTGAAAGCTTCGGCAGGGTGCCCGTCAAGACCATGGTGAGCCCATTGAACGGCAGTTCTTCGGGGCGCGCCACGTCCACCTCGGGCCAGTGCAGGCCGCCCTCGGCCGCTGCGCTTAAGGCGCTTATCAGGGCCTGGTTGTCGGCCTCGGCAAACCACGCACTGATGCTGGCCGCAACGACTGGACCGATGTCATTCACCGCTTCGAGTTCGGCACTCGTAGCGGTCGCAATGCGTTCCAGTGTGCCGAAGGCGGTGGCGAGGTTCGCGGCAGTCGCTTCGCCCACATCTTTGATACCGAGGGCAAAAATGAAACGCGGGAGCGTTGTTGTTTTGCTCGCCTCGACTGCGGCGATTAGATTCTGCGCCGACTTCTCCCCCATGCGATCAAGTGTGCACAGCTGCGCCTCAGTTAAACGATACAGATCTGCAACGGTCGTGATCAGGCCTTTGTCCACCAGCTGCTCTATGAGCTTTTCACCGAGACCATCAATATCCATGGCGCGACGCGAGGCGAAATGAATGATGGCCTGTACTCTGCGCGCCTTGTCCTGATCAGGCACGCTGGTGGGCAATTCGTAGGCCAGGCTGTGTGGGAGCCGTGCTTCCAGCACCACTCTCACGACCTCGGGGATGACATCCCCCGCCCGGCGGACTACAACCGTATCGCCGACGCGCACGTCCTTACGCCGGATTTCGTCAGCGTTGTGCAAGGTCGCATTGGTGACAGTGACACCACCCACCACGACCGGCTCAAGCCGCGCAACCGGCGTCAGTGCGCCCGTGCGTCCGACCTGAACATCAATTGCGAGCACCCGCGTCGTGCGCTCGTCTGGCGGAAACTTAAACGCCACGGCCCAACGTGGCGCACGTGCGACAAAACCCAGCTGTTCCTGCTGCGCCAAGACATTGACCTTGTAGACAATGCCGTCGATCTCATAACCAAGCTGGGCACGTCGTGCGCCAAGCCCGTGGTAATAAGCCAGACTTTCTTCGACCGATTTGACCAGCCGGCTTTCGGGTGATGTGCGCAGACCCAGTTCGCGCAAGAGCTGCAAGGTCGCGAGTTGGGTAGGCGGGCGTTCGAAGCCCTCGATCTGGCCGACACCGTAACAACACATCGTGAGTGGCCGCGTGGCCGTGATGTTGGCGTCCAGCTGCCGGAGACTACCGGCGGCGGCATTGCGAGGGTTGGCAAACACTTTGAGTCCCGCCGCCTGCTGGCGCTCGTTCATTGCCGCAAAACCCGACTTGTCCATATAGATTTCGCCACGAACCTCAATGCTGGGCAGTAGCGTGCGCAAGCGCAGAGGAATGGCGCGGATGGTGCGTACGTTGGTGGTGACATCTTCACCCGTGGTGCCGTCACCACGGGTCGCGGCGCGTACCAACAGGCCCTGTTCATAGATAAGACTGATGGCCAGTCCGTCGAGCTTGGGCTCGGCCACCATTTCAAGCTGCTCAACGCCCAACTGCTCAACACAGCGGCGGTGAAATTCGGCGAACTCTTCAGCATCAAACACGTTCGACAAAGACAGCATTGGCAGCGGATGGCGAACAGCACGGAACTGCGCCGCCGGCGCTGCACCAACCCTCTGCGTCGGAGAGTCGGGCGCAATGAGTGCTGGATGACTGGCTTCGAGCGCCTCCAGCTCACGCAGTAATACATCGTAGTCCGCATCACTGATCAGCGGGTCATCGAGCACGTAATATTGGTAGCTGTGTCGTTCCAGTTCGCGCCTTAACTCAAGCGCGCGTTGCTGCCGCGGGTCAGTGGCGGGCATGGGTAAACAGTGCAGCGCGCTTGCGCAGGCGCGCAATGTTGGGCGCGTCGAGCAGATGTTTGGGATCGACGTACAGCTCTCCACCCGTCAGCTCGGTCAGGCGCTGGGCGGTGTTGAGCAACAGCTCGAAGGCCACCGGTCCATCGAGCGGGCCCGGGAGTTGTAAAAACAGGGCAACACCCGCCGTGCGGAAAGCCTCGATTTTGCGCAAATCGAAAGTGCCCGGTTCGAACATGTTGGCAGCGCTGAAAACCGGCGTCTGACATTTGAGCTCGCCAGCGCCGAAGTGATGAAAAATAGACATGTCACCAAACTGCATGCCGACGGAATTCAAGGCCTTCACCAGCGTCGTACCGCTGAACTGCTTGCCCTCATGGGCGCGCACGTAGAGAGAGATCAGGCCCGAGTCGGGCTCGGGCGCGGGTTGTTTATTTGGCCGCTTGCGCGCCCCCGAAGCTTCAGGCGTGGCTACGGCGGCAGCACCGCCAAACATATCAAGCTGATCGCTACGTTTGCGCGCATTGCTGACTTCCACTGGCGGCACGGTGTCGTTGCGCACCGTCGGCAGCTCCAAGAGCGCTTCGTCCTGAGGCGGCAATACAACCTCGTTAGGGAAGCGGATGCTAGGACCGGGGTCTTCGTCGTCGATTTGAAGTGACGAGAGTTCGGGTTCAAGCGTCTGATCCGTTCGCGTTTCATTCGCCATCGCCGCAGCTGCTGCGCGTGCAGCGCCGAGCAGCCCTTTGCGTGGCGGAGGTTTGACGGGCGGTACTTCGTCAGGTGAGAGCGTGCGGACCGCGATAATCTCATCGAAGCCCTCACCGCGCGCCGGCAGCCGCGATTGGTGCGCGTCATCACCACCAGCGTCGTAGCGCTGCAGTGCTTCTGGAGCATCCAGACGCGTGTAGCGTCGATCGATGTTCAGGCGCGAATCGCGCCGGCGTTTATAGGCCGTAGCGAAGTAAACAGCGACGACGATGACGGCGCCGATAATGAGCAGGATGGTACGCAGGGTCATCGCAGCTCCGGGTCTCGGCTTCAGGCAGTGGCCGCGAGCTGGACCGCCTCCTCCATGTTGACCGCCACCAGGCGTGAAACGCCAGCTTCCTGCATGGTTACACCGATCAATTGCTCGGCGATCTCCATCGTGATCTTGTTGTGGGTGATGAACAGAAACTGCACCGAACGCGACATCGAGCGCAGCATCTCCGTCAGACGCAGCACGTTGTTATCGTCGAGCGGCGCATCAACTTCATCGAGCAGACAGAATGGCGCCGGATTCAATTCGAAGATCGAGAAAATGAACGAGACTGCAGTTAAAGCTTTCTCGCCACCCGACAGTAAATGAATCGTGCTGTTGCGCTTGCCAGGCGGGCGCGCCATCACAGTCACACCGGTCTCGAGCAGGTCTTCCCCGGTCAGTTCCAAATAGGCGTGGCCACCACCAAACAGCACCGGGAACAAGGCCTGCATGCCGTTATTGACCTTGTCAAAAGTCTCGCGGAAACGTGAGCGGGTTTCACGATCGATCTTGCGGATTGCCTCCTCCAACGTGTCCAGCGCCTCGGTCAGATCGGCATGCTGGCTGTCGAGGTAGGATTTGCGCTCTGACAATTGCGTGAATTCGTCGATGGCGGCCAGATTGATAGGGCCGAGGCGCGCAATGCGACCCGAGAGCTTTTCCAGCTCTTCCTGGATGGATTCTTCGCTCTCGCCCTCACTCAAGCCGGCGATAGTGGCATCCAGATCTTCGCCGGTCTGGGCGAAACGACTGACCAGTTCCTGCAATCGCACTTCGAGTGCGCGCTGGTCGAGACGGATTTGTTCGAGGTGGCGGCGCTGTTCGCTGATCTCCTGCTCAACTTCGGCACGCTGGGACGCGGCTTTCTGCGTATCGGCGTCCAGTTCACCCAGTGCACGACGCGCATCGGCCAGGCGGTTCTCCGCTTCGAGCCGGTCTCGCAGAGCGATATCGAGCTGACCGCGCATATCAACTCGCGGCTCCTGATGCGCCGCTATCGCCGCCTGAATATCGCTGCGGCGTCGCTCTGCGCCCTCGCGTGCGCCACCGTTACGGGCCAAGGCTTCGTCCAAGGTGGCACGCCGTGAGCGTAGCTGTTCGATGCTCAGCTCAAGCTGATGGGCGACCTCGCGCAGATCGCGCCACTGTTGGCGGGTAGTGTCTAAACGCGCCTGGATTGCGCCACGCGCATCGCTGATTTGTGTGCGGCGTTGCGCATGCTCGGCCAGTGCGTGTTCGGCCTGTTCGCGTTCAACTTTTAATGCATCCAGGTTATCGCGATGGCTGGTCGAGAGCTGCGCCAATCGTTCGAGTTCGGCCGCAACGTCCGCGGCGCGCGCCTGGCGGCGCTGGAATTCCGCCTCTAAACGCGCCAGTTCCGAGCGCTGACGCGACAGCGCCTGCACACCGGCATCGAGCTGTTCGGTATGTTTGTGCTCATCGTGTTCCAGCGCCTTGATAGCGCCGCGCAAGGTGTCGCTCTCCACGCGCAATGCGCTGATGTCCACGTCGTGTTGCGCAATCCGTGCGCCCAATTCGCCGATCGCGCGCTCGCGGCTCAGAATGCTGTCGGCTTCGGGCTGCCCGCCTGCCACCTGCACCCAGTTGGCGCCAAACAGCGTGCCATCGGCGAGCACCACGACCTGCTCGGCTTGCAAGCGCGGGCGCAAAGCCAATGCCGCGTCGGCACTGGCCGCCACGAACACCCCACTGAGCAAGGGTCGCAGATCAATCTTGCTGGTGATCTTGCTCAATAGAGTGTCGGCTTCAAAACCCGTGGCAGGGTTTGCCGTGGCGGACAGGTCAACAACGGTCAAACCGGCGGCGGCTTTATCGAAGCCACCGCTGTCCTGGATGCGCGAAGTCAGTTCGGGACCACACAAGGCGCCCAGGGGAATGCGCAAAGCCGCTTCGAGCGCCAGCTCCCAACCCGCCTCGATGTCAACGAATGCCGCGAGCCTGGCGAGGTTGTCGATGCCGCGCGCCTTGCAGAAGGCCTCAACCACCGCCTGATCGTTGCCGTAGGCTGCTTCCTGCAGCGCCTGCAGCGAGGCCTGTCGACCACGCAGTTGCTGCAACTCGGTTTGCAGTTCATGTAACGTGCCACCGATGGTCTGCACGCTGACGCGGGCCTGGCCGAGTTCGTCACGGATGCCATTGCGCACTTCGGTCATCTGGGTGCGCTGGGCGTCCCCCCGTTCAATGTCCGCTTTGAATGTGTCGATCTGGGCGACCAGCTCCGCTGTTTCATTGCGACTGGCCTCACCGTTCAGCACCGCGACGCGCGTATCGGCGTCGGCGATCGTGCTCAGCAGATGTTCGAGCCGGATCTGGGTGGCATGCTCACGTTGTGCGAGTGCATTGTGATCGCGGTTGAAGGCATCCCAGGTGTGCTGCCATTGATCGAGTTCGGCCTCGACCCCACGCACCGCCTCGAAGGCGCTCTGTTCGGCGCTGCGTTGCGCTTCAAACTGGGGTTCGACCTCAGCCAGACGGGTTTTGACTTCGGTGAGCGCCGCGCCGTCATCGGCCAGCGCTTCAGCGAGTGTGGTCAGGGTCTGCTCGGCGTCCTGCAAGTCCTGGCTGAGGGACTGTTCGCGCTCTTCCGCATGTTTAATCGCCTGTTCCAGGCGCGCGATTTCGCCGCTGCGGGCATAAAAATCGGTCTGCAAGCTATTAAACCGGTCGGTGGCTGCAATCTGGGCGTCCCGTGTCGCGACCTGCCCTGCTTCTATCTCACGCAAGCGTGCAATTTGTGCTTCCAAGCCATTGGTGCGCTGTTCCGCGAGCTGATGGCACCGTTGGTGTTCTTCATTTAACACCCGCCAGCGCACGGCCAGGCCGCGGGCGGTGGTCTTGCGTTCTTCAGCCTTGAGTTCCTGATAACGTTCCGCAGCACGGGCCTGACGCTGAAGATGATTGAGTTGTTTTTCGAGTTCGTCGCGGATATCGGTCAGGCGCGCCATGTTCTCCTTGGTATGGCCCATGCGATTTTCGGTCTCGCGGCGACGCTCCTTGTACTTGGAAATACCGGCGGCCTCTTCGAGAAAGCCACGCAGTTCTTCGGGCTTGGCCTCGATGACCCGCGAGATCATGCCCTGCTCGATCACGGAGTAGCCGCGCGCACCTATGCCAGTGCCGAGAAAGGCATTGGTGACGTCCTTACGCCGGCAGCGCGCGCCGTTCAAATGATAGGCCGACACGCCGTCACGACTGACGGTACGCTTGATCGAGATTTCGCCGAAGCCGGCATATTGGCCGCCGATCGTGCCATCGGCATTGTCGAAGATGATTTCGACGGTCGCTTGCCCGACGGGTTTACGGGTATTGGAGCCGTTGAAGATAACGTCCGCCATCGACTCGCCGCGCAGATGTTTGGCAGAACTCTCGCCCAAGACCCACAACAGTGCGTCGATGATGTTCGATTTGCCGCAGCCGTTTGGGCCAACGATGCCCGTGAGGTTGCCGGGCAGGGTCAAGGTGGTGGGATCGACGAAGGATTTGAAGCCCGCGACTTTGATTCGGGTAATGCGCATGGGTGCGAAGCATACTCCATCGCGATCGCGGCGCACAACGCTCGTCAGGACCCGGAATCTATGGTTCAATCGCTTGAAAAATATGGCTAAATTTCGAGTGACTGAAGCGCCACGCTGCGCCGTGAGTATGTGCTGATCGAACGTCCTCGCGGGCCATGCGAGACCATTGAAGACACCCTCGGGATGGATATGACAACGCTCCCCCAGAAACGACTCGAGACCTTTCTCAATCCCAAGCCCGAACGGGATTTCCTTATCACTATCCGCTTGCCGGAATTTACCTGCCTGTGCCCGGTCACCGGCCAACCCGACTTCGCCGAGATGACCCTCGACTACATCGCTGATCGCGCCTGCGTCGAATTGAAGTCGCTCAAGCTCTACATCTGGTCATTCCGCAATGAAGGCATGTTCCACGAGGCCGTGACCAATGCCATCCTCGATGACATCGTCGCGGTTTGCGCGCCGCGCTACGTGCGCTTACGTGCGGTATTCAACGTACGTGGTGGCACCTATCCAAGTATTACCGTCGAGCACCGCCAGGCAGGCTGGCAGCCCGGCCCGGCGAGTGTTTTGCCCACATAATGAGCGCCGGCTTTGCGGCCGGCGTGGGCTATGCGCTGCGTGGATGCCGTTTGCTGGCCCAACCCGGACTGCGTCGCTTCGTGATCGGCCCGCTGGCGATCAACGTCGCGGTGTTTGCCAGCGCCATCGCGGGCTTTGGCCATTTGTTGCATCGGGTGATCGAGAGGATGGGTGCGGGCTGGCCTGACTGGGCCTTGTGGTTAGTGTGGCTGGTATTCGGCTCGCTCATGGTGGCGGCTTTGTTTTTCACCTTCAGTCTTGTCGCCAACGTGCTGGCCAGTCCCTTTAACGGGTTGCTGGCCGACGCGGTGGAGCGCCATCTCGCCCACCCCCAATCCATCCTGCAATTTAGTTGGCCAAAACTTTTCGCCGAAAGCCGGCGCGCGCTCGTCTCCGCCATGCGCAAGCTTTTTTACTTCGTCTGGCGGGCGTTTCCTTTGATGGTGTTGAGCTTTATTCCGGGCCTGAATCTGCTCGCTGCGCCGCTTTGGCTGCTGTTTGGCGGGTGGCTGCTCGCCATCGAGTATCTTGATTGTCCGCTCGGCAACCACGCTCAGCCGTTTCCTGCGGCGGCCGAAATGCTCCGTGGCGAACGAGGCATGGCCCTGGGCTTCGGCCTCACGCTGACAGTGATAACGATGATTCCGATCGTAAACTTCCTCGCCATGCCCGCCGGTGTGGCAGGCGCAACGGCGATGTATTGCGCGCACTTCGCGCGACCGGGCCAAGCAGCGCTGGGGCGATGACAGCGGTTGTCGGACGCTTCGCACCGACACCCAGCGGACCATTGCACTTTGGTTCCGTCGTGACCGCAGTGGCAAGCTTCCTGGATGTGCGGGCCCAGGGCGGACGCTGGTTGGTGCGCATCGATGACCTCGATCCGCCACGCATCGAAACCGGTGCCGCTGCGCACATTCTCGCCACCCTCGAAGCCCTGGCATTGGAATGGGATGAACCAGTGGTTTATCAGCGTGATCGTGGCGAGGCCTATGCCCAAGCGCTAGCCCATTTATCTGAGATGGGGCAGGTTTATGTCTGCCGTTGTTCGCGCAAGATAGTCGGTGTCGGCCCCTATCCTGGCACCTGCCGCACGGCGAATTGGCCCGCCCCTGGGGCGTGGCGCGTGCGGGTCGAGGACCAGCCAATTCGTTTCGCCGATTGCATCCAGGGTGAATACGTTCAGAACTTAACGCCCCATTGCGGAGATTTTGTCGTGCGACGCGCCGACGGCGTTTATGCCTATCACTTGGCGGTGGTCGTCGACGATGCCTGGTCTGGGGTCACGCAGGTAACTCGCGGCAGTGATCTCCTCGAGTCCACGCCGCGCCAGGTTTTTCTGCAAGCGCTGCTGGGTTTGCCGACGCCACGCTACGCCCATTTACCCGTGGTCCTGAATGCCGACGGCACCAAGCTCAGCAAGCAGACCTGGGCGCCGGCGGTGGATACCATCGGCGCGCCTCGCGCGCTGTTTCATGCGCTGGATTTTCTGGGTCTCGAGCCGCCGCGCAAACTGCTTGGTGCCGCCAGCGCCGAACTGCTTGCTTGGGCCTTGCCACGTTGGCGGCTAACGGCGCTGACGCCCGCGGCGCGTCCCTACAACACGGTCTGAGCAGTAAGCGGCTAGTCGCTTGAAAAACTCAAAGGTGAGCGGCGAACATTGCCTGTAGCTCAGTGTAATCCTTGGCGACCGCCAAATCGGGATGATCGCGTGTCACTTTTCCGGACGGTTGGAACAACATGCCGGCGTTGGCGGTGCGCAGCATG
>JANOXY010000311.1:0-9353 GCA_031418675.1 Pseudomonadota bacterium | reverse complement strand
AATATCCGCCAACTAATTAACGCGGTGGAACTGTGTACGACGTTGTATACCGGTGACATCATTCCGCTCGCGATGGCTCAGCGCGCTTTGCGCCAGCGACCGGTACACTTTAAGACTCTGAAAGACGCCAAGGCGGATTTTGAGCGAGATTACCTGGTGAGCGTCTTGCGCATCAGTGGAGGTAACGTCGCCAATGCCGCGCGTATCGCCGGTCGTAATCGCACGGAGTTCTACAAGTTGCTCAACCAGTATGAGCTTGACGCTGCGGCTTATCGTGATAACGGCAATGCCGCAGATAGCGAATAGGTGTAGTTGCCACGCGCGGTTCCGCTAACCTGGGAGTAACCCTGTGAACGAGCGTATTACTGTGACGATAGATCCCGAGTTGGCGGATCTTGTGCCAGGGTTCCTGGACAACCGGCGCGGCGACGTCGCCAAGCTCACGAATCTGCTCGCGAGCGGCAATTTTGCCGAAATACGTATGATTGGCCACAGCATGAAAGGCGCTGGTGGTGGCTACGGCTTCGATCAGATTACTGACATTGGCGATATGATTGAGCGGGCGGCCTTGACAGCGGACAGCAAGACTATCGTGGCTGGCATCGAGCGGCTCGCGGACTATTTGGCGCGCGTTGACGTGGTGCTGGGTGATTGATCAAGCCTGAGTCGGCGGAAGGGATTGTGATGGCGAATGAATCGCAGTCATATCCGCGACAAACTTCGTCGACATTCTTCTATTTTGTCGCAGCGGCGCTTGGATTGTCATTTACATGTGTGCTGGTTGCCATGGCGTGGAACAACGCGTTACGCAACGAGACACGCAATTTCAGCTTCAATACCACCTCTGTCCGCAATGAGGTAGACGCCAACGTTCGGACATCGGACGCAATCATCGCGAATCTCGCGAGCTTTATCGCAGCTGATCAGCGCGAGGAGAACGGGCGTTTTGCGCAATACACGGCGGGTTCGCTGAAACGCTATGCGTTCATCAACGGCATGGCGCGTGTTCACATCGATCCCGACGGCAGTGCCCGGGTTGTGCAGGAAGCTGGTCGAGCAATCGGCGCCGCATTGGTCTCCTTACTTGCCAGCAGCGCCAGTGCGCGCGCTACGGTCGCAAGTGTCATCGGTCAGGATGCAGCAGTGCCACTCGCGCCTCCTGCTGAGCCAGAACGCGGGAAGGCATTGTTCCTGGTGCAACCCACCGCGCCTAACGATCCGAAGAGTAGCGGTTATGACTGCGCAGTACTTTCACTGGATCTCGCGGGTCTGGTTGGTGTCCAGGCGGTAGATCCGAGCTTGAGCATTGCGTTTTACGCGGTTTCCGAAGGTGTGGCCGGTCGTCAACTCGTGTTCACCCGCGCCGCAACGGCCGGCGCTGATGATGGATGGGTAGTAGATACCTTGAGAGAGGATAGTTCGGTACGCCTGAATCATTTTTCTGCCCGTCTCGTGACGGTCAAGGATCTGCTCTGGGGAAGTATCGATTCCGGCTTGGTACTGGTTGCTGCGGTATTAGGTTTCGGAGTCACTCTGTTGCTGGTTGCACTAGCACGCGCCAAGGATTTGCAGGCACGTGAACTGGAGGCGCGCAACCGCGTAATCGAGGAGCAAGTCCGTCAGCAAACGCGCGAACTCGCAGTGACTCGTGACCAGGCGTTGGAGGCTTCGCGCGTGAAATCCGACTTTCTCGCGAGCATGAGCCATGAGATCCGCACACCGCTCAATGCCATTATTGGCATGGCGGAGCTCTTGTCGGAATCGACGCTGTCCCGTGAGCAGGAAAAGTACGTCGGCGTGTTTCGCAATGCAGGTGAGGCTCTATTGAGTCAGGTCAACGATATTCTGGATCTTTCGAAGATTGAGGCCGAGCAGCTGACGCTCGAGGATATTGAATTTGACTTGGTTGACGTGGTTGAACAGGCGGTCGACATCTATGGGTTGAAAGCGGATGCCAAGAGCATCGAACTTCTAACCGATTTTGAGCCAGACGTGCCGAGAATCGTTCGCGGAGATCCGGGACGTTTGCGTCAGGTCATACTCAATCTGGTCGGCAATGCCATAAAGTTTACCGAGCAGGGCGACATTGTGGTTCGTGTGGGCGGCTCTGCGGCATCCTCAGATACCTATACGATGCATTTCGAAGTAGAAGATTCGGGTATCGGTATACCAAACGAAAAGCTGGAAAGCATCTTTGGCAGCTTTACCCAGGTCGATACCTCTACTACGCGTCGTTACGGCGGGACCGGTCTGGGGCTCGCTATCTGCAAGCGTCTGGTCGAAATGATGGGTGGACGGATCTGGGCAGAAAGCGACGAAGGTCGCGGCAGCGTCTTCCACTTTGAAGTGCGTTTGACGCCCGTGGCAAACGCGAGTCTCAAACCAGAGCCGATAGGGCATGGTGCGCGTGTACTTGTGGTCGCTGCCCAACCGACGGGGGCGGCTATCCTCGCCGGTATATTGGGCAACTGGAATTTTGCGAGCGAGATCTGTACTGAACCTGGTGAGGTGATTGAGCGTGTGAGCGACGCTCGTCGGTCGGGACGTCCTTACTGTGTGGTTGTGGTCGATACCGGAGGTGCGGTTTCCTTTGACACCGGTTTGCTGTCCTTGCGAGAACAAGGCGACACGACGCCAATGATGTTGTTGTTTCGCCCTTCCAACGTCGCGTCCGCGGCAGAGAAGGTTCAGCATATTGATGGCGCCAGCTATCTGGTCAAACCCATAAAGCGCGCCCAACTCGCCTCGGCCCTAGATGGCTTGGCGGGGCTGAGCATGATATTTCCCACCCAGGTGCCGGTGACAAATGGGGTCGTAAATGACAGTGCGCGGATATTGCTGGTCGAAGACAATGAAGACAATCGGATGCTGATCAAGGCCTACCTGCGCCAGGAACCCTACGTTGTCGTTGAAGCAGAGAACGGCGCAGAAGCTGTTGAACGTTTTAAGTCCGAGACCTTCGACCTCGTCCTGATGGATGTGCAGATGCCGGTGATGGATGGCTACGCCGCGACACGCGCAATTCGCGTCTGGGAAGCGGCGGCAGGTCGGTCGCGCACGCCGGTGATAGCACTGACCGCCAATGCCATCAAGGAAGACATGGAGCGCAGCCTGGATGCTGGCTGTGATGAGCATCTGACCAAACCAATCAAGAAACAGATTCTGCTCGGTGCGCTACGGATGCGACTCAACCACGGCGAGCCACCCGGCCAGGGAAGTTAGGGTAGGTCTCGGTGTCACCCTCTGGCGACACGGTCCTAGGGCCGTCCGCTACCAGGTGTCGCCTGCCGGCGACTATTCCGGAGTTCTTGAACTCTCGGAGCACAGTGCGCACGCTGCCTAGGTGTTTCGCGGGCCCATCGGGATCTCCGTCCTATAAACCTAACATTCTGACTTGCTTGGAATTTGACATGCGCTACCGGAAACCACTAAAGGTCTTCCATCGGCCTCACGATAAGCTGGCACGTGACTTGCTGTGATCCGTGGAGAAGCGATGACGGGGACGCGGCGGATCGCGCCGAAATGAATACCCGCACGACTTCATACGAACGGCACTGGCACAACGACCGACTGGGCACGCTAGAAAAATGCTAAGAATATTCAGGCATTACATCCCGAGATCCCTGGTGCTCCTCGGATTTGCGGAAATTCTCATCCTCTTTGTCTCCATTTACCTGGGTGCGACATTTCAATTGGGTAGCTCCGCTTTTGCCCGGGCTGAGCAGCTGCCGCTTTGGAGCCAGGCCATGGTTTTTGTCGCGGCCATTGTGCTGGGAATGACAGCCATGGGGCTCTACCACCGCGATCAACATACCCGCCCAAGCGCGGTCATGCTGCGCCTGGCCCTCAGCTTTGTGTGCGGCTTTGTGGTGATGGGCTCCATCTATCTCCTAGTGCCGGAGCTCATGGTAGGCGGGGCGATCTTTGCCACTGCGATGCTGTGCTCGTTTGTAAGCATCGCCAGCTGTCGATTGATTTGCCTTGCTGGCGAGGAAAACGATCAGCGGCAGCGAGTGCTGGTATTGGGTATCGGCGAGCGCGCCCGTCAGATCGCCAACCTGCGCGGTGGCGTCGACCGCGTGTCGGCGGATGTGGTCGGTTTTGTCGATCTCGGTTGCGATGCACGGCTGGTTGCCAACGAGCGCATATTTACCCTCGGCCAGCGCGGTTTGCGTGCACTCGCAGAGGAGCTTGACGTCCACGAAATCGTAGTTGCGAGCGACGACCGCCGTAAGGGACTTCCGGTAGACGACATTCTCGAATGCAAAATGTATGGCATTCGCATTCTTGAGGCCGCTGATTTCTACGAGCGCCAGCTTGGCAAGATTCGCATCGATACCCTTCATCCCAGCAATGTTATTTTTGCCGACGGGTTTACTCAGGCTGTCATTCGCAGTTCTGAAAAGCGGGTGATGGACATTGTCGTCAGCGCACTCATGCTGGTAGCCACCTTGCCGATCATTGCCGTGACGGCCGCTGCGATCTTCTTGGAAAGTGGTGGCCCAGTGCTGTACCGACAGGAACGCGTAGGGCGGCGCGGGCGAGTTTTCACCCTGCTGAAGTTTCGCAGCATGCACCAGGACGCCGAAGCAAACGGCGCGGTGTGGGCCTTGAAAAACGATATACGCGTGACCCGCATCGGCAGCTTTATTCGCAGAACCCGCATTGATGAGTTGCCGCAACTGATCAATGTTTTGAAGGGTGATATGAGCTTTGTCGGCCCGCGCCCCGAACGTCCCCAGTTCGTTGCAGAACTCTCGCAGGCAATCCCCTATTACGATCTGCGCCACTACGTGAAGCCGGGTATCACAGGTTGGGCGCAAATCCTTTATCCCTATGGCGCTTCCATCAACGATGCTCGCGAGAAGCTCCAGTACGACCTGTACTATCTGAAGAACTACAGTATCTTTCTCGATATCAACATCCTGCTGCAGACGATTCAAGTTATACTCTGGCGTAAGGGCGCACGTTGAATCGAAGAAGTCTCGTCGGCGCTACACGTCGCGAACAATAGACTCGTCGTAGCTGCCAGCGCGATCGTCCTGGAACTGGGGAACGGATGACGACGATTGCCGCGATCGCTGGGTCTTTCGGTGCTTTAGCCTTCCTGGCGCTGTTCACCTTGTTGCTGGTCGCTGCACGCGACACTGCCATCGGTCGGTTTTTGATGGCTGCTTGTGCCGCCACTGCCCTCTGGTTTGCGGCCCAGGCGCTCTACTTCCAATTCGGAGCGCGCATACAAATCGCGCCGAGTCTCATCCTCCAACTCGAATTCCTTCGCGATCTCACCTGGATTGCGTTCTTTGCGCGCTTACTGGCCAATGTTGGCGATGCTGGCTATCACCGCGGGATCAGGCTGGGCACTATTTTGTTGTCCGCAGCCGCCATTGGCGGCGCCTTGTTACCCGAGCTCTCGGAACTGACCATTGCTGGCGTGCATATCAGCGCCGCGCTGACGCGGAAGTTGGTTTTTAGCAACGCTCTGCTGGTAGCGCTAGGTGTTTTGGTGCTGATCGAGCAGGTGTTCCGTAACACTTCGCGGGATTCGCGCTGGGCACTCAAACATCTGTGTTTTGGCGTCGGCTTCGTGTTTGCTTACGATTTTTACTTGTATGCCGATGCCGTGCTGTTTAATCGCCTGGACACCGTGTTGCTGTCGGCCCGGGGTGCGGTGAACGCTTTGGCAGTTCCAATGATTGCGATCTCGGCGGCGCGCAACCGCCAATGGGAGATCAAAATCTTCGTGTCTCGGCACGTGGTCTTCCATGCCGTAGTGCTGACTGCCGCGGGCGCCTATCTGATGCTGATGGCGGCAGCTGGGTATTACATCCAGTCGATTGGTGGCGAATGGGGCCGGGCGCTCACCACCGCTTTTTTCAGCGCTGCGATCCTGCTGCTGCTCACCCTGATCTTTTCAACCCAACTGCGGTCACGCATCCGACTTTTCCTCGCCACGCACTTTTACCGTAACAAGTACGAATACGGCGAAGAATGGCTTAAGTTCACGCAGGCCTTGGCCCGCACAACACTGGAGCCGAACGCACTAAACAACACCATCCTGACCGCCGTGTGCGACATCGTGGATAGTCCGGGAGGGATGTTGTGGCACGTAACCGCGTCAGGCAGTTACGCGGTCGCGGCGAGCAATAGCATGTACCAAGATCGGCAGTTCGAATTTAGCGCTAACGACGCGTTTGTTCGGGACATGGCGACGGCGCCACAAATTTGCGACCTGACCGATGAGGCCCAGGTCGAGGACGGGCGCCTGGCCAATGCACCACGTTGGTTGCTCGACATGTCGCGCATCGCGCTGATCGTGCCGATCGTCCATGGTGAGGAATTGCTGGCCATCCTTGCGCTATCAACTTCACGCTCAAATCAGCGCTTCGATGCAGAGGATTTTAATCTTCTTGGCACAGTTGCACGTCAGGCCGCCAGCTATCTCGCCCTGGTGAGGGCGACCGATGCCTTATCCGAGGCGCGTCAGTTCGAGACATTCAATCGGCTCTCGGCTTTTTTGGTTCACGACCTCAAAAACGTCGTGGCGCAGCTATCTCTTATCGGCAGCAATGCCCGTAAGCACCGCCACAATCCGGAATTTGTCGACGACGCCTTCAATACAGTCGACGACGCGGTGGTCAAAATGAAACGCATGCTTGCTAGCTTGCGCCACCGCCAAGCTGAGTCCGATATTGCAAGTGACGACGTCGTTGAGTTGTGCGATTTGCTTGAAGCAGCGGTCGCCTCCCGACGCGAAGCCCTGCCCAGCCCACGATTTTTGCGTCCCGAACAGAGCATACGCGTGCGGGCAAGCGGCGACCATTTATCGTCTGTTGTGCAACATCTGCTGCAAAACGCGATCGACGCCACGGCCGAGGACGGGCAGGTCACAGTCGAGATTTTGCGCGAGGAGAGTGAAGTTCGCATCAAGATTACCGATACTGGTTGTGGCATGGACCGCGACTTCATCCACAATCGACTGTTTAAGCCGTTTGACACCACCAAGGGCAAGGCAGGAATGGGGATTGGCGCTTACGAAAGCCGACACCTCATCAGCTCCATGCATGGCGAGCTGTTGGTTGACAGCAGGCCTGGGGTCGGCACTCAGTTCACCATCGTGCTTCCGCTGGTCGATACGGTGGAACGCAGCGAAGCACGTATCGCTATGGGACATTAATGGCAAAGCGCAAACTCTTGGTCGTGGATGACGACCCCGGCCTGCAGAAGCAGCTCAAGTGGAATTTTGAGGATTACGACGTCATCGTGGCGGGTGACCGTGTGAGTGCGCTGGCCGCTCTCAAGCAAAGCCAGGCACCCGTTGTCACCTTGGATTTGGGCCTTCCTCCTGACGCCGCAAATGCTTCCGAGGGATTGGCCGCTTTGCGTGAGATCCTGGAGTTTGCGCCGGCGACTAAGGTGGTGGTCGTGACCGGCAACGATGATCGCGACGTGGCGGTGCGAGCCGTGGCGCAGGGCGCCTACGACTTTTATGAAAAGCCGATAGATCCCGACGTCTTGCGCATGATAGTCCAGCGGGCCCATGTCCTGTCGGAGCTGGAATCCGAGAATCAGCGACTTGCCAAGCAGTCGAGCACCCCCTTGGCGGGCATCATCGGTGGTAGCAAGGTGATGCAAGAAGTCTGTCGGCGTGTCGAAAAAATTGGCCCGACTGGCGCCAGCGTGCTGCTGCTAGGCGAAAGTGGCACGGGTAAGGAAATCCTCGCCCGTGCATTGCACGAGCTGAGCCCTCGGCGTGGCCACGACTTTGTGGCGATCAACTGTGCGGCGATCCCCGACACTTTGCTCGAGAGCGAATTGTTCGGTTACGAGCGTGGGGCCTTTACTGGTGCCAGCAAGCAGACCAAGGGCAAGCTTGAGTTCGCCAACAACGGCACGCTCTTTTTGGACGAAATTGGCGATCTGCCGTCGTCCTTACAAGCAAAACTGCTGCGTTTCCTGCAAGAGCGGGTCATCGAAAGGGTAGGCGGACGGGAGGAAATCGCGGTCGATACACGGGTCATATGCGCAACTCACCAGGATCTCAGCGCGCAGATCCGGGACGGCCGGTTCCGCGAAGACCTCTATTACCGCATTAGCGAGGTCTCGGTTTTGATCCCGCCCTTACGTGACCGACTCGGCGATACGGTACTAATCGCCCGTGCGCTGCTGGCACAAATGGCGGATATGCATCGCGGACGCATCAAAGATTTCAGTGATGGCGCGGTCAATGCCATGCAGAACTACGCATGGCCGGGCAACGTTCGCGAGCTTGAGAATCGTGTGAAGCGGGCAGTGATCATGGCCGATGGCCGCTATATCGAGGCCCACGATCTGGAACTTGAAGCGGCCGGCGAAAATCGCATGCCGACGCTTAAAGAATGCCGCGAAGAGGCCGAGGCGAGCGCGATACGCCGTGCGCTGGCCGTGGCAGACGGCCAGGTCAATCGTGCCTCGGAACTGCTGGGGGTAAGCCGACCAACGGTCTACCACCTGATGAAGAAGTACGATATCCAGGCTTAATGATGCCCAGCATTCTGCGCGGGCGAGAAAGCTTGGTCCACAGCTGACCGGAGTACCCACCAATGGGAAAAAATCGACGAGGCACAAAGCTTTACCTATACTTTGTTCTAAGTTACTTTATAAGTAGGACCAAGCTCTATGGGGCAGCGCTGTGGCTCAAGCGGGAACTCTCTGGCCGGCAGCCTCGAACCCTCCAATGTGCTGGCCAGTCTCTCCTATGGGTAGGTTCGTGGTGGCCGTCGCTTTACGAGCGTGGATAAAACTGGGCTGATTGAAAACGATGCGAAACAAAAGCCTGTTTGACCGGCGGTCACCCGATCGGTCGTACCTGACCGGCCGACGGCCCGCGGGCCCGTCGCTGCTGCTGCTGGCCCTATTGATAGCCGAGCCACTGTCAGCAGCCACCATCGAGGACGCCGTGCGTCAGGCACTAACCACCCATCCACAGCTTAGCGGCGGGGCCGCGGCAGTGCGTGCGGCAGTTCAGGATGTTCGTGAAGCGCGCGCCGGCTACCTGCCAAGCGTCGATCTAGACACACGTTTTGGCAACGAACACAGCAATATCAAGCAGCTCAATCGCCCTAACAATGACGACAATCTGTGGCGCCGGGAGAGCGGGCTGACGGTCACCCAGTTGGTGTGGGATGGCATGGCGACAGCTAGTGAAGTGCAGCGTCGTATCGCGCTGCTCAACAGCGCCGAACACAGCCTGGAAGACACCCAGAATGCCTTGGCCTTCAAAGCCGTCGAGGCTTATGTCGACGTGCTGCGCAATCGCGACCTGGTCGATCTGGCCAGGGCAAACGTCAATGCCCACGACAAAGTGCTCAAGA
>JANOXY010000310.1:0-4393 GCA_031418675.1 Pseudomonadota bacterium | reverse complement strand
GCGATGGTTTTGGCACCACAACCTCAACACAGGACAGGTCCATCCTTCCGGCCAACACCGGCAAAAACGCCAAAGTTTACGACGACTTGACTAGGAGGTACCGCGCGAGCGGTTTAGTACATCGATTTTAATCGGACATTCGAATACATGAATTTTATAAACACGCGCAATATGAATGTCCGATTAAAATCGGACCTACAGGGGAAAACCATTCTTTACCCGATATTATGTTTGATCTCCTGAAGCTCGGCCTGCGGGGTGGGCACCGACCACGTCAACTGCCCGCACCCAGCGCGCTCAAGCCATCCTACGACGTTGTAATCATCGGCGGCGGCGGCCATGGCCTCGCTTGCGCCTACTACCTGGCCAGGACCTGGGGTATTACCAACGTAGCGGTGCTGGAAAAGGGTTATCTGGCCTCGGGCAACACGGCGCGCAATACCACCATCGTGCGCTCCAATTATCTGACACCCGATGGTGTGCGCTTTTACGATGAGTCGGTACGCCTGTTTCGCGATCTCAGCCATGAGCTCGATTTCAACATCATGTACAGCGAGCGGGGCCACCTGACCCTCGCCCATACCGATGCCGCGTTACGTACCGCGCGCTGGCGGGCGGAGGTCAATCAACACCTGGGGGTGGATTCCAGCCTGGTCTATCCCGATGAAATCGCACGCCTGTGTCCGCAATTGAATCTGCGCGACGACGTGCGCTATCCGATCATGGGCGCGCTGTACCATCCACCGGGATCCATTGCGCGCCACGACGCGGTGGCCTGGGGTTATGCGCAGCGAGCGGCGGAACTGGGCGTGGAGATCCACACCCACACCGAAGTCACGGGCTTACGGCTTGAGAACAACCGCGTGGTTACTGTGCAGACCAATCGTGGTGACATTGCCTGCGGAAAGGTTGTGCAGGCGGTGGCCGGTATGAGTTCGGAAATCGCGCGCATGGCGGGCTTCCGTCTGCCCATTCGTACGATTCCGTTACAGGCCTGTGTTTCAGAACCTGTGAAACCGTTTCTCGATCCAATCATCGTGTCGGGCTCGCTGCATATCTATGTCTCGCAATCGGCGCGGGGTGAGTTGGTGATGGGCGGCTCTACCGATCCCTATCCGCTTTACGCCACACGCTCGACACTGGAGTTCAAAGAAGACCTCATGATGCACATGTTGGAGTTATTTCCCTTCATCGGCACCCTGCGTGTGTTGCGGCAATGGGCCGGCATGGCCGACATGACGCCGGATTTCAGTCCGGTGATGGGCTTAACACCCGTCGACAATTACTACATCGACGCCGGCTGGGGTACCTGGGGATTTAAAGCCACACCGGTATCGGGCACCTGCATGGCCGAGACCGTGGCCACCGGCAAGCCCCATCACTTGTGTGCACCTTTTGCCCTGGAACGCTTCTACGACTACGCGCAGGTGGGTGAAAAAGGCGCGGCATCGGTCGGACACTGATTATGAAAATCATGCACTGCCCGCTCAATGGTCCGCGCAATATCGCCGAGTTTGTCTACGGCGGCACCGTTGGCACCATGCCCGATCCGACCACCAGTGATGATCGGCGCTGGGCGGAGTATCTGTTCATCGAAAACAATACCCGCGGCGTGGTGCGCGAGTGGTGGTATCACCAGGCTAGCGCTTACTGGTTCATCGCGGAACGGGATACCGCTACCGATACGATTTTGAAAACCTATCCGGCGTCGGAATACTACGGCGCGCAATCCTCGACAAAATGATTCGCAACAGACGCCACACCATGCGCTTGGCCGCACCCTACGGATTGCTCATCGATCGCCAGCACACCGTCGAATTTCGCTTCGACGGTGAGCGTTATGTCGGATTCGCTGGCGACAGCATTGCCAGCGCCTTGGCGGCCAACGGCGTACGTGTGTTATCGCGCTCGTTTAAATACCATCGTCCACGTGGCATCTACGCCCTCGCCGGCAATGACGCCAACTGCCTGGTGCAGATCGGTCCGGAACCGAATGTGCGCGCCGATACACGCCCCATCGAGCCCGGGCTGGTGGTCAAGGCGCAGAACGTCACCGGCAGCCTCAGCCATGATTGGGGCCGCGCCATCGAAGCGCTGAGTCGCTTCCTGCCGGTCGGTTTTTACTATCACGCCTTCTATAAACCGCGCGGTGCATGGCGCTTCTGGGAGCCGATCATTCGGCGTCTGGCCGGGCTCGGTCGTGTCGAACGCAGCGCGTCCCACACCACCGTTGACCACCTGCATCGTTTTGCCGATGTGGCGGTGATCGGTGGTGGTGCGGCCGGCATGGCGGCAGCGCTGGAAGCCGCCACGGCCGGCGCCGAAGTGATTCTGATCGACGACGGCGCGCGACTGGGCGGCGCTTTGCTCTACGCTCGCGACGCTGTTGCGCGCGAGACTGCCCAACAAACCCTGCTTGAGCTCAACGCGGCCATCGATGCTTCACCACGTATTTCAGTGCTCAGCGCTACCACCTGCACCGGCTGGTTCGCCGACAACTGGCTGGCGGCAATGGACGCGCAGCGTTACTACAAAATTCGCGCGGGTGTGGTCATCGCTGCGACCGGTGTCATCGAACAACCGGCGGTGTTTCGCAATAACGACGCGCCGGGCGTGATGCTGGCCAGTGCCGCGCAACGCCTTATCCATCTCTACGGTGTGAAGCCCGGCATACGTGCCGTGGTCCTGACGGCCACCACGGCGGGTTACGGCGCCGCGCTCGATCTGCGCGATGCGGGTGTCGAAGTGGCGGCGGTGATCGATCTGCGTACCGCCCACGACGGCGAAGCCATGCAGCATGCATTGGACCTGGCCGGCGTCGAGATCTTGCACGGCCACACCGTGATCGAAGCCGCCACCACGCGCTTTGGCCAGCAACTGCTGGGGGCGGTGGTGCGCGCTGTCGATGGTCGTGGTGCGACCCGCACCCTGCCTTGCGATCTGTTGTGTGTCAGCGCCGGCTACTTGCCGGCTGCGCAGCTCGTGAGTCAGGCGGGTGGTGATCTGATAGCGCAGGCGGACGGGGCGCAGTTTCTTGCACACCCGCCGATGGACAATCCGCACGCGCTCCTGGCTGGCGCGCTGCGTGGACGCGCAACACTCGCCAATGCATTGGCCGATGGTCGCCACGCCGGCTGGCAGGCGATCACCGCGCTGGGTTTAAGCAGCGCCGCGCCGCCGCCGGCCACAGTGGCGGACGCGGGTGAGGGGCACGCCTGGCCGGTGTTCAGCGATCCACGAGGGCGTGATTTTGTCGATGTCGACGAAGACCAGCAGGTCAAGGATATCGAAGACGCGGTGGCCGCCGGTTATGCCGACATTAACCTGGTCAAGCGTTATTCCACGGCCGTCATGGGCCCGTCCCAGGGGCGTTATTCGGCCGCCAATACCTTGCGCATAACGCTGCGCGCGCAAGGTGCGAGCTTAAGCGGTGCACGGCTTACCACCCAGCGCCCACCGGTCCTGCCCGAGCCCATCGCCCATCTTGCCGGTCGCGATCGTCAGCCACTGCGTCGCACGCCTATGCACAACTGGCACCTCGCAAATGGCGCGCACATGATGCCGGCCGGCAGTTGGCAGCGCCCGGCTTACTACGGTGCCGCAACCAGCACTGCGTTGGCAGCCGCGCGCGAAGCGGCGGCGGTGCATCAACGCGTGGGCCTCATTGATGTCTCAACGCTGGGCAAGATCGAAGTCCGTGGCCCTGATGCCGCCGAGTTCATCGAGCGCATCTACACCTTCCGCTACAAAAAGCAGCCGCTCGGGCGCTTGCGTTATGTTTTGATGACAGACGAGGCCGGCATCATTGTTGATGACGGCATTGCAGCACGTTTTGCAGAAGATTTTTTTTACGTCACCACCACCACTACAGGTATCGATGTTGTTTATCGCCACATGCAACGCTGGCAGGCGCAATGGCAGCTGGCGGTCGACCTCATCAACGTCACCAGCGCCTGGTGCGCCATTAATGTCGCCGGCCCGGCAGCGCGCGAACTGCTTGCACCCCTGGTTGATGGTGTTGATTTATCCAGCACGGCCTTCGGCTTTTCGCAATGCCGCGAGGGTTCAGTAAACGCCGTACCTGCACGTTTTATGCGCGTCGGTTTTGTCGGTGAGCTCGGTTGGGAAGTGCATATTCCGGCCCATCATGGCGACGCCGTGTGGCGCGCACTGATGGCCGCTGGCGAGACTGCGGGTGTGGCGCCGGTTGGCATCGAAGCACAACGTCTGTTGCGACTTGAAAAAGGCCACATCATCGTCAGCCAGGACAGCGACGGCCTCAGCTATCCGCAGGAAGTGGACATGGACGGGGTGGTCGCCAACGAAAAACCTTTTTTCATTGGCCAACGTGCCATCGCTGCGTTGGCACGGCGCGGCCTGACACGGCGATTGG
>JANOXY010000309.1:0-8510 GCA_031418675.1 Pseudomonadota bacterium | reverse complement strand
CCGGCGATTCATTGTCCGTCGTTGCCGCCCGAAACCAGGTCTCGGTGCGCGCCTTGCGCGAATTGAACCACTTGAGCTCAAACCGTTTGCGTCTCGGCCAGGTACTGCGTGTGCCGTCCAACGACAAACCAGTGGCGAGCGTCGCAGGTAAGGCTGTAACGCCCGCCGCCGCGGCGACGTCGCGCAAGGCCACGCCCACGATCCATGTGGTAGTACGCGGCGATAACTTGTGGGAGGTTGCTCAGCACTATCGCGTGAGCGCCGAAGCGCTCGCAAAAGCCAATGGTGTAACGTCTCGGACGGTCCTCAAGCTGGGCCAGAAACTGAGCGTCCCGGTGGGTACTACACCGCCGAGCGCGCGTCGCAGCGTGCTCCTGGCTGGCGCCGACAATAGCGACGATTTGGGCTATCGCGTCCAGCAGGGGGACTCACTGTGGACGATTTCACGGCGCTTCAATGTGTCGGTAGACGCACTGAAAAAATGGAACCGCCTGCCAACCGGCGGTACACCCCTACGGCCCGGCCAACGCCTGGTGGTAAACGGCGAAACCTGAGATTGCGCCGACTCACCGCGCGCTTGTAACCCCCACTCTTTGAGCTCCCGACCATGATGCACTCGCGCAGTACGATGCTGCCTGTTGCACCGTTGCGCAGTGCCGTGGCAGCTGTGCTTCGCCGCCTGCTGAGGGTGCAGATCAACGGCCTCGAGCACCTGCGTGCCGCCGGTCCGCGGACCTTGCTGGTTGCCAATCATATTTCGTTGATAGACGGCCTGTTGCTCTACCTGTTCCTGCCGGTGAACCCGGTGTTTGCGGTAAGCCCCAGTACAGTCCGGTGCCGCTGGCTGCGCCCACTGCTCGCGTGCGTCGACTGGCACGAACTCGATACACGCAATCCGGCGGCCATCAAATCCCTGACCCACGTACTGCGCGAGTGTCGCGCAGTGATGATTTTCCCCGAAGGACGCCTTACTTCGACCGGCTCACTCATGAAGGTCTACGACGGGCCCGCCATGATCGCCGACCGGGCCGATGCCGACGTGCTGCCAATCGCGCTGGATGGTCCCCAACATTCTTACTTCTCAGCGCTGGGCGGCTTGGTGCACCGACGTTGTCTGCCGCCGGTCACGATCACGCTGTTGCCGACGCGCAAGTTGTCTATTCCTGTCGAGACCCGCGGCGCCGATCGCCGCGCCTGTGCGGTCGACGCCTTGCTCAGTGTCATGCATGAGATAGCCTTTACCGCGGTGTTCCGACCTGAGTCGCTGTTCGCCGCAGTGGTGCGCGCCGCGCGCAGTCACGGCAAGGGAACGTTGATTATCGAGGACGCCACCGGCGTACGCCTGCGCTACAAGGATCTGATCACCCGTAGCTTGGTGCTCGGTGGCGCCATCACCCGCAAGCTCGCCGATCGCGAACGGGTCGGTGTGCTGCTGCCAAGCACAGCGGCGGCGGTCGTCACGATACTCGCTTGTGCCGCCCATGGCCGGCAGGCGGCGATGCTGAATTTCACTGCCGGTGAGCGAGGCCTCTTGACCGCTATCGAAACCGCCAATGTGCGCTTGGTGGTGACGTCGCGTGCGTTTATAGAAACCGCGGGACTGGGCGCCGAAGCAGCTGCCATCGAAAGTCAGGCTCGTCTGCTCTACCTCGAAGATCTGCGCGCCAGCATTGGCCCATGGACCAAAATCGCCGGCGCCCTTGCGGCCTGCGCGCCGCTGCTCGCTCATCGCCTACTTGGCGGTGCACAGGATGCTGACACCGCGGCGGTGGTGCTCTTCACTTCCGGCTCTGAAGGGATCCCCAAGGGCGTGGTGTTATCCCACGCCAATCTGCTCGCCAACTTCGCCCAGGTGCAGACACTGCTCGACCTCACACGTCGTGATCGGGTGTTGAACGTCCTACCAATATTTCATGCCTTCGGTCTGTTGGGCGGCGTGCTGTTGCCGCTGTTGAAAGGCTGTCCGAGTTATCAGTATCCCAGCCCTTTGCATTACCGGCTGGTGCCCGAGCTGTGTTACGAACTTGGCATTACCTGCCTGTTCGGCACCAACACCTTTTTGCGCGCTTACGCGCAACAGGGTCAGGCGTTTGACATGTTCCGCATGCGTTATGTCATCGCCGGCGCGGAGAAGCTCACGGACGATACCCGCGCGTTATGGGCGGACAAATTTGGCGTGCGGATCTTCGAAGGTTATGGCGCAACGGAGGCCAGCCCGGTCATCGCGGTTAATCATCCGCTGGCATCACGGCGCGGCACGGTCGGGCGTTTGCTGACCATGACCGAGCATTATCTCGAGCCCGTTGATGGCATCGCAGTGGGCGGTGAACTGGTGGTGCGCGGACCGAACGTCATGCAGGGTTATATGTTCCATGGCAGCGACGGCGCGATCATCAAACCCTGGACCCAGCGCGCTGGCGCCGGCTGGTACGCAACCGGAGACATTGTCACCGTCGACCCGGATGGCTACCTCAGCATCAAGGGCCGCGCTAAGCGTTTTGCCAAGCTCGGCGGCGAAATGGTCTCGCTCGCGATCGCGGAGGAGCTCGCAGCGATGCTGTGGCCTGCGGGCCGGCATGCCGCGTTGGCGGTCGCCGATTCCCGCAAAGGCGAACAAATTGTGTTGTTCAGCGATGTGGCCGTGGTGAATCGTGCCGAGCTGCTGACAGTGGCACGGAGCGCTGGCCATAGTGAGCTGGTGTTGCCACGCCAGATCATTCACCACGAGGCGCTGCCCCTGCTGGGGTCAGGCAAGATCAACTACCCGGCGCTGCGCGAGATCTATCTGCGCCTACACGCCTGAGCGCGGCCGGCGCTTACTCGGTACGGATGGAATTGCCGTTGATGGACGCATCAAGCTCCATGAACTTGATCTCATACTTGCCGCGTTTGAGGATTTTCGCGACTTCCTCGTCGATTACGTAGCCCGCAATATAGGTCAGCAACTCTTTGTCGGTTTTGCCGAACTCGTCGCGGTGTTCTTCAAAGACCTTGGAGAGTCGGGCTGCCTGCAGTGCGGCGGAAAAGCGGTTACGACGCTTGTCGTTGATGAAGTCCCGCGCCGCCGCGTCAAGCTGGGCGTCGACTGTTTCACCGACATAGGCCTGCGAACTCAACTTGGGCGCTGAAGAAATTCCCGGCACCAGGGCAAAGTGCACGCGCGGATCAGCGAACTTGCGCAGAATGTTGCCGGAGATGGATTTGAGGTCAATGCCACTGCCACCCACTTTAAGATTGGCGCCAAAGAAGCCCATGCGGTCCATCATGCCGTTAGGTGACTTACCGTCGATGATGTTCTTGATCACCAGCGCGTTGTAGACGTTAATCCAGAACGCAAGGCGCTCTTTGTCGTCGCTCAACGTATTGAGATCGAAGTCGGCCAGGGATTCGATGTACTTGCCAAAGCGCACATTGCGGGCGATGGCGGGATAATCGACCAAGCCATCCTTGACGTGCTCGGCGAGTATGCTGTCAAACAGGGCATTGAGTGAGCGTGCATCGGACGCCTGCACCGCACTGGTCGCCGCCAGCAACACGAGAATGGCAATCACACGCCAAAGCGTCGCAATGGGATGGCTTGATACCTGCACTGGAGTTACCTGTGTCATGAATAAAATTCCGCGCGAATCGTCGCCTCCGGCGCCCAGCACCATGTTTCATGCAGATCGCGTGGCACATGGTTGGCGGCGCTATCGGCGATGCCCGCCTATGGGGCCGGCAGTGTACACCAGTCACCGAAAGGGAGCCGCGCAGGTCACAGCGTGTATGACGCCACGGCAGAGCCCCGGCCTGTGAGTCGCAGGCGCGCCCTGTTAGCCACTTTAATCGGCCTCGCGCTGCTGGTAATCGTGATCGTCGAACCGGGGCAATATCTCAATCTCGCCAGCCTGAAAGCACAGCAGGCTGGGCTGAGCGGCTATGTCGACGCCCATCGCAGCGCCGCCACGGCCTGGGGTTTCGCGATTTATGTCGGCGCCACGGCCTTGTCCATCCCCGGCGCTGCCATCATGACGCTCGCGGCCGGCGCAGTTTTTGGCTTGCTGTGGGGAACGCTGCTGGTGTCCTTCGCCAGCACCATCGGCGCGACGCTGGCCTTCCTCGCCGCACGTTATCTGCTGCGACGTCTGGTGCAGGCACGTTTTGGTCATCGTCTGGCCGCGCTCAACCGCGGCATCCAAGCCGATGGGCCAGCCTATCTGTTGACGCTACGCCTCATCCCGCTGTTTCCTTTTGTGGCGGTCAATCTGCTCATGGCGCTGACGCCAATCCGTCTGCGTGATTTTTATTTTTACAGTCAGCTCGGCATGCTGCCCGGCACCTTGGTCTTTGTGAACGCCGGCACTCAGCTCGCGAGCATCGAACGGGTCAGCGATATTGTCTCTCTGCCCCTGTTGCTGTCCTTCGCCCTGCTCGGCTTGTTTCCCTTCGCGGCCAAAGCCTTTAGCCGCCTGCTCAAACGGCGACGATTTATCGCCGACTATCCGCCCCCCCCACAGGTCGATTGCAACGTGATCGTGATCGGCGCGGGTTCGGCGGGATTGGTTGCGGCCTTGATCGCGACGGCGCTGCGCGCCAAGGTCACCTTGATCGAACAAAACCGCATGGGCGGAGATTGTCTGAACACGGGTTGTGTGCCGTCCAAAGCGCTGCTCAAGGCGGCCAAGCAGATTCATCAGGCCCGTCATAGCGCCCGGCTCGGCATTCGCCACATGAGCGTTGAATTCGACTTCGCGGAAATCATGGACCGCGTCGCGCGGGTCATCACCGCTATCGAGCCCCATGATTCCGTTGCACGTTTTGAGAGTCTGGGCGTGGAATGTCTGCACGGCGAAGCGCGTTTGTTGTCGCCCTACACGGTGGCCGTCAATGGTCGCGAGTTATCGGCCCGTGCCATCATCCTCGCCACCGGCGCCGAGCCGCTGGTGCCGCCCATTGCGGGTCTGGATGCCATCGACTATCTGACCTCCGACACCCTCTGGCAGCTGCGCAGTTTGCCGGCGCGATTGCTGGTGTTGGGCGGCGGACCGATAGGCTGCGAGCTCGCGCAGGCCTTCGCGCGCTTTGGCAGCCAGGTGACCATCGTCGAACAAGATGCGCGCTTGTTGCCGCGGGAAGACGATGAGGTGTCTGCTTTTGTTGCCCAGGTCTTCCGCGACGAAGGCCTGCACCTCGAACTTGGCGCACGCGCCAGCGCCTTTACCCATACTGCGGAGGCTAAGTCCTTGCGCTGTGTACGGCTCACCGGCGGCGAAGAATTCACCCTCGAGTTTGACCAGGTCATCGTGGCGCTGGGTCGCCGCCCGCGCGTCAGTGGCTTCGGCCTCGAGGCCTTGGGCGTGCCGCTCACCGAGCGTGGCACACTCGAGGTCAACGCGTATCTTGAAACCCATCTGCCCAGCGTCATGGCCTGCGGCGACGTGGCCGGTCCCTATCAATTCACGCACACCGCATCCCATCAGGCCTGGTATGCCACGGTTAATGCGTTGTTCGGCAACCTGAAGCGTTTTGCCGTGGACTACCGCGTTATTCCCTGGTGCACGTTCATCGATCCGGAAGTGGCGCGTGTTGGTCTGAATGAAAACGAGGCGCGAGCGGGCGGCATCGCCTACGAAGTGACTCGCTACGATATCGGCGAGTTGGACCGTGCCATCGCCGATGGCGACGCGCGCGGCTTTGTCAAAGTTCTCACCCCACCCGGCAGTGATCGTATCCTCGGTGTGACTATCGTCGGCGCCCATGCCGGCGATTTGATTGCCGAGTTCATTCTCGCCATGAAATACAAGCTCGGCCTGAACAAGATCCTCGGCACCATCCATATCTATCCCACCCTGGCCGAAGCCAACAAGTTTGCCGCCGGCGCGTGGCGGCGAGCGCATACCTCACCACGCGTGCTCACGTGGCTGGCGCGTTATCATCGCTGGCGGCGCGAAGGCTGACATGTGATTTGTTGCGCGGCGGTTACGGCCGCCACGCGCTTCAGTTTATTATCGCCAGCATTAGAGCTAAGCAGCGCCGCCATGCAGATCATCACCCGCCACATACGTGACATACCGGACTTTCCCAAACCCGGCATCGTGTTCAAGGATCTGACACCGCTAATGCGCAACCACGAAGCGCTGGCTTTCACCTGCAACGAACTCGTCAAACCCTTCCGCGATGCGGGCATTACCGCGGTGCTGGGTATGGAAGCACGCGGTTTTGTATTCGGCGCGCTGGCCGCCCATGCCCTGCAGGTCGGCTTCGTGCCGCTGCGCAAACCCGGCAAGCTGCCGGCTGCTACCGATTCGGTGCGTTACGATCTCGAATACGGCAGCGCCGAACTGCACATGCATAGCGACGCCATCGGACCCGACGATACGGTCTTGCTGGTTGATGATCTGATTGCAACCGGCGGCACGGCCGCCGCCAGTCTGGCGCTTGCACGGCGCGCCGGTGCCCATATCGCCGGTTGTGCCTTTGTCGTGGAACTGGACTTCCTGGCTGGCCGCGACGCACTGGGTGACTGTCGTATTCATTCACTGGTGCATTACTGATTGGACAAGCACACCGACAACCCAGAAGCGATCCTCGATTTCTGGTTCGCTGGCCCGCGCGACGATATCGCGCTGATGACGGCGCGTTACGACGTATGGTTCACAGTCAATCCAGCTTTTGATCAGGAGATCCGTCAGCGTTTCGGCAATATTCTGACTGCGGCCGAACATGGCGAACTGAAACACTGGAAGCTGAGCGCCAGCGGCACCTTGGCCTTGATCCTGGTGTGCGACCAATTCCCCCGTAATGTTTACCGCGCAACTCCGCGCGCCTTTGCCTTGGATGTGCGGGCCCAGGCACTGGCGCGCGACGGCGTGGCATTGGGTATCGATCGTGAACTCGGGATCGTCGAGCGCAGTTTTTTTTATTTGCCGTTTGAACACGCCGAAGATCGCGACGCGCAAGCACTCTCGGTGCGCTGCTTCGAAACGTTGCACGCGGAAGCGCCGGCGCCGTTCAAGGCTCTGACTGCCGACGCGCTGCACTGGGCGCGCGATCATCACGATATCGTTGCGCGCTTTGGACGTCTGCCACACCGCAATCTGATCCTCGATCGGCCTTCGACGCCTGAGGAAGTGGCCTGGCTCGCGGCCCATCGTAATTCTTACGGTCAGGGCTGAACCATGTGCCTGCTCATTGCTGCACACCGCGCCTGCCCCGGCTATCGCCTGATCGTGGCGGCCAATCGTGACGAGTTTCATGGCCGTGCCACGGCCGCTGCCAGCCATTGGCAGGATCAGCCGGCAATACTCGCCGGTCGTGATCTCGAAGGGGGTGGCACTTGGTTGGGACTCCATGTTGCGGGTCGTTTTGCCACCGTCACCAACGTGCGCAGTGCCACTGGCGTGCGCCCCGGCAGGCGCTCCCGCGGCCTCATCGTCAACGACTTTCTGCTCGCCGATCACGATGCGGGCAGCCACACGAGGCAACTCATGCCCGCGGCCGGCGACTACGACGGCTTTAATCTCCTGGCCTGGGACGGCGCGGCCTTGTCCTGGCTCTCCAATCAGGCCAGCGCACCGCGCACCCTGGCGCCGGGCATCTATACCCTCAGCAATGCCATGCTCGACACGCCTTGGCCCAAAACCGAACGTCTGCGGCGGTATTTCATGGAAGTCATGGGCCGCGACGCTCGCGATCCGGTGCCGGCCTTACTCGCCGTATTGCGTGACACCGTTCAGGCCGACGATGCGCTCCTGCCTGAGACCGGCATCGGGCCGGAACGAGAACGCTGGTTGTCGTCCATCTTCATCGAAGGCGAGGCCTATGGCACCCGCTGCTCCAGCGTGTTGACCATCAGCGATGCGGGCCTGGTCACGTTCCATGAACGCCGCTATGACGGCAATGGGCAGGTCAGTGGCGACAGCCGCTTTGAGTTTGTGCTGCCCGCAGCCCATGCTTAACGAGCCCTGACCATGGCCAGTTCCCCCGACGACCTAGTCGAGCAAAAAGACCATCCATTGGCCGCGCGCTACACCGCGATACGCGCGCATTCGCTCGCCCTGATCAGACCACTGTCGGCTGAAGACGCCTGTGTCCAGGCGATGCCCGACACCAGTCCAGCCAAATGGCATCTGGCCCATGTCACCTGGTTCTTCGAGACCTTTGTGCTTGAAGTCCACGAGCCCGATTTCAAGCCCTTTCACCCTGCTTTTCGTGCGCTGTTCAACTCCTATTACAACGCCCTGGGCAAACAGTTTCCGCGCGCCGAACGGGGTGTGCTGACACGGCCGTCGCTGGCCGAGGTGCTGGCCTACCGCGCCAATGTTGATGCGCGTGTGCTGGCGCTCCTAAGCACTGCCGAACCGGATCTGTGTGCCACTATCGACCTCGGTCTGCACCATGAGCAGCAACATCAGGAACTGCTGCTGATGGACATCAAGTATCTGCTGTCGTGTAACCCCTTGGCGCCGGCCTATCGACAGATCGATGCACAGCCCTGCCCAGCCGTCGCGCCCCTGGCATGGCAGTCCATG
>JANOXY010000308.1:0-2055 GCA_031418675.1 Pseudomonadota bacterium | reverse complement strand
GCCCACGCTCTGGGCAAGCGTGTCGCCTTTGTTGGTGTCGGTGGTCTATCGGGTTCTTTTTTCCGCGGCAGCATCGATATCGCCACTGACCGACTCGCATGTGAGGCCGACGATGAGTGGAATCGCCGGATACTGCGCTTGCTGGAACAAGGCAAGGTGGATGAGTTCCGCGCGGTCTGTCCCGACTATGCGCGGGCGGCCAAGGTCGATATGGGCTTCAAACACGCCGCCTTTGTCATGGGTGGCATAGGCTGGGGTTTCAGCGGCGCCACCGTGCATGGTTACGGCCCGCTATATGGCAGCGGCGGCGCGGTGGTGGAATTTCATTTGCGCTGAGCGCTGCGCGCTCGGCGGAAATCTGCCGGGCGCTTTTCCAGAAATGCGTCCACGGCTTCGCGGTGCTCGGCCGAGGCATAACAGCGATCCAGCGCCTGAAACTCACGACGTATCACCAACTCCATGTCGCTCTCCACCGCGTTCAAGGCCAGCAGCTGTTTTGTTTCGAGCACCGACGCCAGTGGATTGCTGCCCATGGCGCGGGCCAAGGCACAGGCCGTACTGAGCAGCGCCTGCGGTGTTGTTACGCTGTCGACTAAACCGAGGTTATGGGCTTCCACTGCGTTCAGCGTACGACCGGTCAACATCAGATTTGATGCGACACCGAGCCCACAACGCTGCACGAGCAACTGCGAACTGCCGAGCTCCGGTACTGCACCAAACTTGACGAAGGGCAGGGCGAGATTGGCCGTGTCGGCGCAGATGATCTGATCCATGGACAAGGTCTGGGTCAGACCCACGCCATAGGCCGCACCATTGATGGCGGCGACGATGGGCTTGGAGCGACGCATGAGAAACACCCAATCTTCCGGCTGGGCTTGGGCCTTATAGGGCGGCTCGGCCTTGGACTGGGCGTCAAACACCAGCGAGATATCTGCGCCGGCACAAAACGCACGACCTGCACCGGTCACCACCATGGCATCGACTGCCGGGTTGTCATTGGCGGCGATCACCGCTGCGCGCAACTCGGCGCCCAGTTGAAAAGTCCAGGCGTTCATTTTGTCGGGACGATTCAGGGTGATGGTGAGAATACCGTCATCCAGGGTGGTCAATAAGGTTTCATAAGTGCTGGTCATGGCAAAAACCGAGTTAGTTATGCATTAGGTCCATCGCAGCGATGAACGGCTTGGGAAGCACATTACAGCGAGAAGCGTGATCGATTAAAAGCACATCCTCGCTCGACAGTCATGGCCAAGCACGCGGGCGGGAATATTTACGGCTATCTGTCGTAGTCGCACCAGGCTCGTCTCGCTATGGGACGTGATGTTTACGCTTAGAGTAGGCGAACGACGTCGCGCTCATTACAATCTCCGCGATGACTGCAGTGCTAACCATCTCTAACCTCACCAAAACCTACGCCTCGGGCCTTACTGCGCTAAAGCCCATCAATCTGGCCATAGATGAAGGCGAAATCTTCGCCCTGCTTGGCCCTAACGGCGCGGGCAAAACCACTTTGATCAGTATAGTGTGTGGCATCGTTACACCCACCACCGGCACGGTGCTGGCGGGTGGCTGTGATGTGCAGCGCGACTACCGGGGTGCGAGATCGCTGATCGGTCTGGTGCCACAGGAACTCGCTACCGACAGCTATGAAACGGTATGGGCAACGGTCACCTACAGTCGTGGGCTGTTTGGCTGTGCGCCCAATGCCAACCACATTGAAAAAATACTGCGCGCACTATCGCTGTGGGACAAACGGGATGCCCGCATCCGCACCTTGTCGGGTGGCATGAAGCGCCGCGTGATGATCGCCAAAGCGCTGTCCCACGAACCACGCATTCTCTTTCTCGATGAACCGACGGCCGGTGTCGACGTCGAACTGCGGCGCGATATGTGGGCACTGGTGCGCGAACTTCGCGATCGCGGTGTGACCATCATTCTCACCACCCATTACATTGAAGAAGCCGAAGAAATGGCGGACCGCGTTGGAGTGATCAATCACGGCGAACTGATGCTGGTCGAGGACAAACACACCCTGATGACCAAGCTCGGCCAGAA
>JANOXY010000307.1:0-9160 GCA_031418675.1 Pseudomonadota bacterium | reverse complement strand
GTTTCTTTTTAAATGTCTATATTATAGATTAAGGCAGTTTTAATGTTTTCATAGCTGTTTTGATTAGTTGAAAATAATGGTCTTGAGTGATGTCGATCGTTTCGATCGATCCCCTCACATCGATGGATTGGGCGATTTTTTGACCTTTATTTAGCATAAGAGTTCGACCTCGATCGTTGGAAATACTCAATTTGTCGCCATCGGTTGAAACGCTACAAGTATAGTCTCTTTCTTGATAGTTGAAGTTATGATTTTTAGCGCGTAATGGCAATCGGACACTGACTATTTCGAGGTCGATTGTGTGTGAATCGCGCCATTTATTTTCTTTGAGTTTATAGGCAATATCTAGGTTTTGAGGGAGGGGATAGTAGTCGCCAAATCTCCAGGCGATCGCTTTTACTCCTTTGGGGAAATCTGGTGTGGTAACAGTGAATTTTAGATGTCCTTTGCCGATGATTTTTTGATCGATTACACGTACATCTCGCGTCCAGAATACTGGATCTGGATTTTCCATTCCACAAGGATGAATCGCATCAATTTGTTGATAGAGAGCTAAATCGATCGCCTCTAGAGTGGCTTCAGCATCGATTTTGACTAAGTATTTAAGATGTTCGATTTCGAGGCATTGGTGGGCGAATTTGCTCAAGCTTTGTTCAAATTTGGCTAGGTTCTCGGTGGGTAATGAGAATCCACCTGCGGCTCGATGTCCGCCGTATTTACCCAGGAGATCGTGACAGGATTCTAGTGCGCGAAATACGTCAAATTCGGGGATACTGCGAGCGGAACCACGAATGTGATGTTCGTCTTCGTTGGTACCGATAAAGACAGGTACGCCGTAACGTTCGACGAGGCGAGAGGCGACGATGCCAATTACGCCATGATGCCAATTGGGTTGAACGATTACTAAGACACGGTTTTGGCGGATATTATAATTACCATTTTCGATCGCGTCAATCGCTTCTTGTTTCCCAGCAACGGTGACACCCATCAGGTGGACCGGGCCGCAGAGGCCATCGGGGCGGGGGGCCTATTTGGGCGCGGCCCGGGCGAGGGTGTGATGAAACGCAACGTGCCTGACCTGCATACCGATTTCATCTATTCGGTTGCCGCCGAAGAATATGGTCTGGTGTTCTCGTTGGTGTTGATTTCGCTGTTCGCGTTTCTGGTGATCCGGGGATTGTACAAGGCGATGAAGTTGTCCGATCCGTTCCAACAGGTGGCTGCGGCCGGGCTGTTCGTCTTGGTGGGTGAGCAGGTGTTCATCAATGTGGCGGTGAACCTGAACCTGATCCCGACCAAGGGCATGACGCTGCCGTTCATCTCATACGGAGGCTCGTCCATGCTGGCCATTACCATGGCGGCGCAGATGACTCTCAGTCATGGCGACCATGGCCTCATCGTCAGCCCCCATTGGCCGAATATCGATCGCGCCTTTCAGGTCACCGGTGCGGCGTACAGTACGGTGCGCCAGCGCTGGAGCAAGTCCGGTTGGACGCTGGCGCTCGATGATCTGCGCGCTGCGCTGCGGCCCAATACGCGCGCGTTGTTTTTGAACAGTCCGTGCAATCCCACCGGCTGGGTGATGTCGCGTAGTGCGCAAGAGGAACTGCTGGCGTTGTGCCGCGCACGGGGCATCGTGATCATTGCCGACGAGGTTTATCACCGCACCGTATTCGATGGTGATGTAGCGCCGTCATTTTTGCAGGTCGCCAGCGATGATGATCCCGTGATCGTGGTGAACGGATTTTCCAAGGCTTTTGCCATGACCGGCTGGCGCTTGGGCTGGATGGTGACACCACGCCGCTACGCAACCCAGATGGCGGTGTTGTCGGAATGTTTTAACACCGGTGCACCCTCCTTTGTGCAGCGCGCCGGCGTGGTGGCATTGCAGCAGGGTGATGAACTCGTCGCGCACCTGCGCGCCCAATATCGCGCCGGTCGCGACACCGTGATGGAGATCTTCGCTGGCCATCCACGGATCGAGCTGGCCGCGCCCGAAGGGGCGTTTTACGCTTTCCCGCGGATCCCGGGCCTGCAATCGTCGCTGGCTTTTGCGCAAGGGGTGCTGGCGGAAGAAAACGTCGGGTTGGCGCCTGGTTATACCTTCGGGCCGGCGAGCGATGAACATTTCAGACTGTGTTTTGCGCAATCACCCGTGCGCTTGCGTGAAGCACTGCAACGCATTGTGCGTTATATCGACAGACACGCCGACGCGCTGGGCTGAGACGCTGCTCAGGGACTTTGCGCCCGGCGTTTGAGCCAGGCCTGTTGCAGGCGTGCGAGCGCAAACACCTGCAGGTAATCGGCGCCGATCCGGGCTGCTGCGGCTTGCGCCAAGGGCTGTTCGGGTTCGCCCAGATGTTCGAGGATGAGATCGGCGCCACCCAGGGTCTGGCTGGCGTTCCACGCGTTGGGCAAAGCCACGGTGTAGAGGCCGGCGGCGGCGGCTGCCGCGACACCGCGTGCGGAATCTTCAAACGCCACACAGTTTGCGGCGGGCTGTGCGAGATGGGCAAGGGCAAGTTTGAAGATATCCGGCGCCGGCTTGCCGTGGGCGCAATGTTCACTAGCGGCCAGCACGCGGAACCAGCGCCGTGCTTCTTCACCCAGATTGGCGCACAGCAGGGCGTCGATATTGGCTGGTGTGGTCGACGATACCAAGGCCAGCTCAAGACCGGCGGCGCGTGCTTCGCGAATCAGTCGTGCAATGCCCGGCCGCAGCTGCACCCGTCCCGCGCGTACAAAATCGGCATAGAGGCGGGTCTTGGTGCGATGCAGAGTGGGCACCAGGCGCAACAAGTGCGCGCGTTCGATCTTGCTGTGATGGCGGCAGCGAATGGCATAACGCAGACGCTCCTGCCCACCACTGACAGCGAGCAGCGCGGCGTATTGCTGGTGAGTCCAATACCAGCCGAGCCCGTGCTCGACAAAAGCCGCGTTGTAGGCGCAGCGATGGGTTTCCTCGGTGTCGGCGAGTGTGCCATCGACGTCGAATACCAGCGCTCTCAACATCTGCGTTCTCCACGCCAGCTGCCGGTCTGTATGGGGCCAGCTTAGGTACCGCCATTAAAGCCTAGGGGGCGGGCATTTGCCCAGCGCGCCGGGTAACCGGCGTTGCGCCTAGGGGATCACAGTTTGCGCAGTCAGGTGGCTTAGCGCCTAGCTGCGCGCGTTCGGCATGTCTACCATCCGCGCATGGAAAACTTCAATCGACCTCATCGTTATGCAGCGCTGGCCCTGGCACTGCTGCTGTGCGCCGTCATCGGCCTCGTACAGGCCGCCACGCCGGCGCCGATCAAACTCACGGGCGAGGTTGGGCCGGGTTTCACCATTACCCTCAAGAAGGGCAATAACCGCGTCGTTTCGCTAAAAAAGGGCGTGTACCAGATCACCGTGCACGATCGTGCCAGCAATCATAACTTCCACCTGGTCGGCCCGGGTCTTAACCGCAGTACCTCGGTCGCGAAGGTTGTGACCACCACCTGGAAAAACGTGACCCTCAAACCAGGGACCTACACGTATCGGTGTGATCCCCACACCAGCATGAAGGCCACGTTCCGCGTTACGTCGTAAGCGGTATGCGGTTTTGTCACCTGCCGACGTTTGCGGCTGGCGCGACAAAAGAAGCCGGGATTTAAGCAGCCAAACGCGTTTGACGCGCGTGGCATTGGCAGGCGCGCTGTTTATTGCACCCTAGAACGGCACGTCGTCGTCGAACACCGGTTCGTGGCTAGGCACCGGCGGTTCATTGTCACGCGCCTTGCTGCGCCCGCCGCCGCTGGTGCTGCCTTCGGCCTCCACGCTCCACACATCAAGGCTGTTGAAATATTTCACTTCGCCCTGTTTGCTGGTCCATTCGCGGCCGCGCAGACTGAAGTCGACGCGCACCTGGTCACCGGCCTTGAACGCATCGACCGCACTAACGCGATCGCCCGTCAGCTGGAACAACACAAATTGCGAATATTGCGATTTGTCGCTGAGCTCGAGTACAAACTCGCGCTTCTGAAATCGATCCGTGACCTGTTTGGTCTCGAAGATGGCGTGCAGACGCCCACTGACTTGTATACCCATGGTGGGCAGCATAGCCGCAAGCACCGGGCCGGTACAATGCGGCGAGGATCACACCGCGTTTGCACTCGATTTGTAGGTCCGAATTCATTCGGACATTTTCGAAATGTGAGACCGCTACCGTTCTTTCGCAAATGTCCGAATAAATTCGGACCTACAGGGTTACACCAGAACGACAATCAGGCTTGCGTGCAGATCATCGCCTTCACCTGCGCGAAGGCGGCATCGGCCAAAGCGCGCAATTCATCGTCGCTTCTGTCCTGGATCGGATGTGCCACAAACAGGCTGTCGGCATGAAAGCCCCAGGCCTCACCCTGCGCGCTCGCCGCGCTGCGAAATGCTTCCGAAGCGATGAAGCCACCCGCCACCCCACGACCGTCGAGTTCTCGTATGTCCTGCAAACTGCACGACGTACAGGAGCCTCAGTCAGCCAGGCCTTCGATCACCACATCACAATCGGACGCGATCTGCTGCAAGAGCTCCACCGGCGCGGGGCGCGTGAAGGTCGGCTTTTTATAGCGTTTGACCGTCAAGCCCTGCGCACCAAGCAGATTTGCGAGGCGATCGAGGAACACGTCACCCCGTGCCTTGGAAATATCCAGCAAGCCGACAGTGAGACCGCTGAGTGTTGCGGGTTTGGCGAGTGGCGCGCGCTGCAGTGGCGCGAACTCACCGGTGGGGTCATAGAGTGTGGCAGTCATGAACGTATCTCCCGTGTGACTGGATCGGTGCCCAGCTCGCCCTTCACGAGCCAGCCGGGAATAATGGCGGAAAACATCCCGGCGGGGCCGCCGGCGCGCACCAGGGTCAGGCCACCGGCGCGGAATTTGTGGCGCATGGCCTTATCGTTTTTTGCTGTTACGCCGGGCGCTGTGCCCATCCCTAAATCAACACCTTCGACCAGGGTTGCCGCGTGCAATGCGGCGACCGCATCGGCCTTGCTCCAACCGGCGAGATCGAACACACGACCGTGCTCAGGGCCGATCACCACCACCGCATCGGCGGCGTTCACCATGTGAATGTGATTGAGCCCACGCAGGCTGCCGGCTAGCGAATAAATCAAGGCTTCCGGTGTGCGCGCTTTCTGATCGGCGCAACCGAGCGGACCGTCGGCGCTGAACACCGTTACCGCCGAACGCCCGCGCGGCACACCGCGATCTTCGGCCAGTGTGGTCCATGGCGTGTCTTCGTCTTCAGCAAAACAGAAGCCGAGTTTACCGGGATGACCGAAGGTCGACATGTCGGTTTCCTGGGGTTTGCCACCGCCGACATTGCGCACCGTCAATTGCAGGGCACGGCCGATGCTGGCGTTGGCACGATTGCCCTGGCCGAGCACGTTACCCGTCCAGTTCATGCCCATGGCTTTGCGCGCTGGTCCGTTCACGATCACCATCGGCCCCGAGAACCAGGTGGTGGCGAGCAGGCCGTGCAGGCAAAAAGCCGGGTCCAGCGCGGCCTCGACGGCGGCGATTACCGCCGGCAAATATTCCGGTTTGCAGCCGGCCATGACGGCATTGATGGCGACCTTCTCCACCGTGCAAGCGGTCAGCAGGGGTGGCATGCGGCCGAGTTCTTCGTTTGCTGCGCGGGTCGTGGCTTGCAGCATGCGATAAACGCGCTCAGCGGTTGGTGGTACGACGGGCAAGCCATCGCTCCAACCGCGCTCGAAGCAATATTCGATATCGTCCGTGAGGGTGGGCACGGCTAACGCACGGGATTGCAGGCGGAAGTCACCGTATTTGATGGCCAAGCCCTCGGCGATGCCCGGTTGCACCGACAGCGAGCCGCAGCCGGGACGATAAGCGGGCAACTCACTGCCTAAACTTGCCAGGCCGGTCAAAGCGCGCCACTCATCGCGCTCCCAGCCAATGACACGCGCCCGTTCCTGTCCACCCTCAATCTTGATCAGGGTCGGCACCGTTTCGATATGGAGGCGGTAAGAAGTTTCCAGTGAGCGGTCATCAACAACCCGCGAGGAGGACGGGAAGTCCGGCTCATCCTGTACGTAAACCGTCAGCGACAGACCACTACCCTCAATACTGTGCAGCACTGGGTCAACCAGCACACAGGTCGGACAATCCTGTTTGACGATGGCGATGAAACCTTCCGGTAAATGCATCACTGACTACCCCATGCGTTCGTGGCACTCGCGGCAGCTTAGTGCACAAACACGCGAGACAGAAGCGCGACAGCGGCAGGCGAAACACGCACCGGTGATCATTCTTTACATTTGGCGCTGCTCTGCGCGTCGACACAGGCGCTTCATTACATGACCATGGGACATTCAAACTTCAGGCGATCAGGCCCAAGGCAGGGTCGGCCAACCACCGCTTCAGAGGGATCTACGATGTGGCGCAAAGTACTCGCATTTTTTGCGTTAGCGGCCGCGCTGGGTAGTGCCCAAGCCGCTTCCATCAACGTGCTCTGGTACACCTACGCCCATCCCTTATCGCAGTATCGCGATGCGACCGGCATACACGAAATAGCTAATCTCGCGCCGACCTATCCGCAGGGCAGCGGCCTGGAATGGAACCTTACCTTCTTCGACAATACCAGCCCGACGCCGGACTTCTCGGCCTACGATGTGCTCGTGACTGAAAGCGGCGAAGCTTTCCGCACCAATCCGCCAGGCGGAGCACGCGCGACGCCGAACTACGACGCGATTTTGAACAACAATGCGGCGATCACCGCGGCCCGTGGTGATCGCACCATCATCTCTGGCAGCGATGCGGATTTTCATGCGATCCGTGGTGACACGGGCCTATGTGAGCCGTTTGCTGGCTGCGGCTTATGGGACGGTGCGCGCGGCTTTTTAGTGAATATGGTGAACTGGGCGGCGAGCGGCAATGGGCTGGGAATAGTCGCGCTGCTCGATGGCGAGTTCGCCGCTGTGAAAGACCGGTGGTGGGTTCAGCCTAATTCTTTCCTGCACGACGAACTGGCTGGGCACGTGCGCTACATCACCGACAACGCGCCGGTTATTTCGGATGAGGCGGCTGCTTATCCGCTTAACGGCGGCTTGAGTTCACTCGGACTTTCGCAGTGGCGAAATTCCTTCCACGCCGGTTTCGTGGATGTCCCCGATTATACCGGCACGGTGTTCTCAAGCCGCCAACCGGGAGTGGCACTTACCATCGCGACTTCTGCTTTCGTGGCAGCGCCGACCTCGCCAGTGCCTTTGCCGCCCGCGGCTTTTAACTTCCTGTTTGCCTTGCTCTTGCTGGTGCCGCGCTATTTGCGCACCGCCCGCGGGCGTCACTAATTTGAACGGCGTTATTTGACACCCCGTCAATGCGCGAGGATAGCGCGTAGTGCCGCCGCGAATTCCAGGGCTGCATCGTGCGCTGCGCCCACGCTGCGCCAGGCGACATGGTTATCGGGCCGTACCAGCATCGCACCTTGCTCCGAAATTTCTTTTACCTGCGCCCACCTGCCATCGGCGTCGGCGTAGTCCTGGCCAGCGCCGATCGCGACCTGCACGAGCTTGATGCCTAAGCTTTGTGCGACTGCGCCCGCCGCGTCCTGCCAGGCCGCACCATCCCTGCCGGTAATCACGACAAAGGCGCCGTTGCGACCACTCAAGTCATGGGTGGATAAACGTTTACCGTCGCGGCTCAGCCACGCATGGGGCAGGCGCTGGCCGGGCCGCGTACTGGGCTGATATTTGCCACCCATGGGATCGGGGATCGGCGCGGGTGTGCCATCGTCGACCAGTGCACCTGTTCCGTAGCAGAAACCAATCTCCAGATCGTGGGCCTGGAATTCAGTGCGCTGGGTTTCGAATATTTCCGCGGCACGGGCGCGGCGTGTTGCGCCCATGGGTGTATCGGCGAAAAAAGTCTCGAAGGTCGCGTGGCGCATCTCGGCGGACTGCAAGGGCGAGAACCCCATGCCTGCATCGAGTACCGCGTGGTTCATGGCGGTGAACATCGCCCAATCAACATTGCGCCGGCCGATCGGCTGGCGCTCTGTTTCGAAGGAGTCGAGCAATTTGCGCTCGGCGCGCCCAGTGATCACCGCGGCGAGTTTCCAGGCCAGATTGTGCGCATCCTGCACAGCGGTGTTGAGACCCAAGCCGGTGGTGGGTGGATGACGATGGGCCGCATCGCCAGCCAGGAACACGCGGCCCGCGCGGTAGCGCTCGGCCAGCACCGCTTCCAAGGTCCAGTGACTCACCTTGTGCACCTTCAGATCCGGCATCGGCAGCTTAAGCAGATCCCGCAACCAGGGTTTGACGGTCTCTTCGGTGATGTTGTCGCCGCCTTCGGCGGGGAAACTGAAATGGATGATCCATTCTTCCGAATGTTTACCCCAGGTCGGGCCCATCGGCACCATCGCGCCACTGCCAAAGGCGCCCGAGCCTTCGGGATTGATGAACCAGGTGATGAGACAAGCTTCGTCCCACCAGCGCGACAGATCGGCCGTCACGTGGGAACTGACGATACGCGCAACACCACTCAAACCGCTGGTTTGAATGCCGAGCATGGCGCCAACCGTTTTACCACCATCGGCACCAACCAGATACTGCGACCGTACGCTGTAGGTCTGATCCTTGTCGATATCCTTGATGCTCGCCGTGACGCCATCGGCGTCCTGCGTGAAGCCCAGCAGTTCGTGACCGAAGCGCAGCATTCCCGGTGCGCGTTGCTCGGCATGTTTGCGCAGCAGCGGTTCGAGGCGGATCTGCGGATAGTTGCTCGACAAACACGGACTGTCGCGGGCATAGATGGGCGCGATCTTTCCGCCGCCAAATGCATCGATGGTGTAAAACGATTTGCCATCGAGCGGCCCATCCCCGCCCAAGGATGTGCACCAACGCACCTTACCCATATTGGCCGCAGGTGTGCCGACCGCATAAATCGCATCGGCCAGCCCATGTTGGCGGAATACTTCCATGGTGCGCTGGTTGAGGTAATGGGCCTTGGGCAGAATCGAGGTGCTCGCATGGCGTTCGACGAGCACATGCGCGACGTCAAGATCCGATAACAGCAGTGAAGTGGTGAGCCCGCAGGCGCCACCGCCGACGATCAACACCGGCACTTCGAAGTCATGATTTTTATCGAGCGCGGACACCGGCTGCTTCTCCCGATCA
>JANOXY010000306.1:0-2397 GCA_031418675.1 Pseudomonadota bacterium | reverse complement strand
TTTCTTCTCAGCATCATTCTGGAAAATCTGGAGGCCAGCTTCAAGTTCTACTCTGGCTTCGCCGAACCGGCCCAGCCAGCCAAGCACATGAGCGCGGTTCATCTTATCCTGGGTGATGTTTTCTTCTGGGCGTCCCATTGTTTGCTTGACCTCAATAGCCGCGTCAATACGATGCAAGGCGCGCTCCCAGTCCCGTTGGGCAAAGTATGCTTCCGTGGTGATACTAAGCGCGCTGATGAGCAACCGAGTAAGATTTTCAGGATCGGGGGCTTCTGGTGTAGGCTGGCCGGAACGAAACCGACGCCACCATGACTGCACTTCGACCAGGCGGGCTTCGACCTGTGGCAGCGCGTCAGCGAACTGCCCCTGCAAAATATCTATGCGCAGAGCTTCCAACTCACCAGCGATGAGGTCGCTGGCGGGCCTTTCCGCTTTCTTGATGGCCTCGATACTCTCAATGCGTCGCCGACGCGAGGATTCAAGGTCGCCGTTCACAAAGAGAGCGTTGGCCCAGTTACCAGCAACCCGAGCGAAATCCCACCAGGTCTTTTGACTGTTTTCGCCCCCGCCATCTATGGCATTGCGGGCTTGTTTGGCAGCCTGTTCATAGAGAACCAAGCTGGCGTTGAGTTGATCACCATGCATCAACGCATCGGCCAAGTTACAGAGACATTGCCAGCGCGTCTGGCCTTCTGGAGCGAATTCGGCAGCAGCTTCAAGATACGGCAGCAGCTCGGCTACCAAAGAGGCCTCGCCAGTGCTGGTTATAACGCGACTGGCGAATTTGCCCAGCCGATCATACGCCTCCGCCTGCACGCAATAGACTATCGCACGGCTGCCCGCTGACAAGGCGGCGGTCATGCTGTACATCTGCCGCGCCTTGAACGCCGCTGCCAAACGGTCAGCATACGCCAGCCGGATGTCGTTTTCGGTCAGGCCGTCGCGTTCCGCCGGATGGTCGTTCATACGAGCGCGGATGCGTTCGCGCACCAGTTCGTGACAGGTCAGCGTCTGGTTGTCATCTTTGGTGACGAGACCGACGGCAATGAGTTGGGGGAAGAGGCTGGTGATCAGTGGTCGGTGGTCGGCGGCTGGTGGAGGCAGCACGTCAATCATCGCGCGCGAGTCTGGCGGCATTTTCTTCAACTGTTCCCGCACCTGAACCTGAACTTCTTCCGGCAGCAGCGGCAGCGCTTCGAGCGTCTGCTTGATCCGTCGAAGCTGGTGCATCTCTTCACTCTCTCCGCTCCACACACCTTCCAATAAAAGAATCTCAATGGGTTCATTGGCAACGGCGATCATCCACAACAGGCGACGCGCGTCGGGGCTGGCGTGCTGAATCAGTTGATCGAGCGAAGCGGCGAGCGCGTCGTTCAGGTAAGCGAGTTCCTTCGCGTCGCCGGGTGAAGTGGCGAACAGTTCGGGCAGCCGGGCGAACTCTTTGGTCTGTTCCAGCGTGTCGAGCGCCTGCAACAATTGATCGCGCAACGCTGCGCCGCCTGTCGCCAAGCGCGCCAGCCGATCCATCAACAGCGGATGAAAGCGGCTGGCATTGAATACCCGCATTGCCAGCGCACGTTCTGCCATATCGCTGCTGAAAAACATCGGCTTCAATCCCCGATGATCGCGCAAATAAAGCGCCGCTTCGCCCGGTGGCAACGGCCCCAGCAAGACCGCGTGACAACCCGCACCATCGAGTGCCGTCAACGCATGGCGGCAGGTCAGCCACACCCGCGACCGCGTCCCGCGCAACTGTTCCGCCAACTGCCGCAAGCAGGCTTCCCACGCCGGATCAGCACATGCCCAACGCGGCTCGGCTGCATTTGGGTCTTCGGCTTGTGGTTTCAGGTTGGTTTCAAAGTTATCAACCACGATCAGAATATCGTAAGCACGCATGAAGGCGATAAGGTTTTCAATCATCACGCCCATTCGCCGCGTCCCAGTGAAATCGCCTTCCGGTTCCAACCAGATCGCATCCCGACTGTTCGCAGCAATCCACGCTCTGTAATCGTCTGATTTGTCCCTCAAACGCATGTCAATGTTCCAAAGAAAATCTCGATCAATACTCAGCGCGTTCGGTTTGGCTTGATACAGCAACACCCATTTGAAATTCTGCCCCCACAATGAGATCGCTTCGGCGGTGAGCGCGGTCTTGCCCATGCCGCCGAGGCCGGTGATGACGGCGACGGGTTGTTGATCTGAACCGATGAATTGCGCGCCCAGTGCTGCCAGTTGCCACGTGCGCCCGACGAAATGTTCGTGCGCTGCTGTGGTCAATTCGGTGATCTGGTGCAAGTGCGGATCGCGCGGATTCAGCGCGGGGCTGCGACCATCTTCCCAACGCAAGCCCGGATGCTCTGCGCCGTAGAGCAGCGGCGTCGCGTGATCGCAGGCGGC
>JANOXY010000305.1:0-1536 GCA_031418675.1 Pseudomonadota bacterium | reverse complement strand
ATAAAAATCGACGCCGTTGTACAGCACACGGCCGCAGCTCGCCGGGCGGCGGCCGTTGAGCGTATCGAGCAGCGTCGATTTGCCGCTGCCACTGCCACCGAAGATCACGACAAACTCGCCGGGTTCGATCACCAGCGAAATATCATCGAGCAAATTGCGCGACTGGCCGCTGCTGCGGTCCTTGACGGTCTTGCCTATGCCCAGCGCCTCAATGCGCACGCGGCCTTCCTGACCATCGGCGCGCAAGCCATCGCCGGTGAAGCGATACAGGAAAGTGGCGATGCTGACGCGATCGCCGTCGTTTAACACCACTGGCTCGCGCACGCGCCGACCGTTCACAAAACAGCCGTTGATACTGCCCAGGTCTTCCAGCTGCCAGCGCCCGTCAAACAAGGTCAGGCGTGCGTGCTCACGGGAAACCAGCGGCGAATCGATGATCAGTGTGCAGTGCTGATCGCGCCCGATGAGGACCTGCCCAGCAGCGCTCGTTTGACCGCGCGCAGGTTTGGGTATTGCACCCGCTGCTGCAGTGGCAACCGCGGGTCGCGTGCCGGGCGCGCCTTCACGGCGTTGGCTCAGTCCGACCTGATAAACAATCTTGCCGATCGTGACCCAGTCACCGCTCTGGATCGCGGTGGGACCCTCGGCGGCTTTACCATTGACGAGCAGCGTGGTGTGGTAACCGGGCGCGATATGCAGCTGTTGGCTGGACGCCAGCACCAGCAGAATGCCCTGCTCATCGGCATCACGCTCGTGCACAAATTTGCCGTCCGTGCCCAGCACAAAGGTGCCCGCGTCGACAAAAGTGCTCTTGATGGTCGGTGTCGTTTCACTGCGTAGTTCCAGCGTCACAGAATCCATCATGCCCCCAAGGCGAAATCCATTCCTGAGCCGCGCAGTTGCGGCTGATTAAGCGCTTCCGCGCAACAGCAATGGCAATCCTAAACTTACTCACCGGCGCCCGACCAGCGCAGTGATGTTGTGCTTGCTGCGCACTGGCACAGCATCAACGCGGTGTTTAGTGGTCATCAATAACGTGCGTCGGACGGTTTACCCCCATGCGGCCAGTCCAGCGCTTTGCGCGCAAAATCCGGTCGCGGTTGCGCGATCACATAGGCGGCGATGTCATAGGCGCTCTGGTCGTCCAGGCTGCCGCCCAGGCCCAGCGGCATATTGGCCTTGATGAAGGCCGCAGCATTGTTCAGACGCGCCATGCCGGCGCCAATGTTGAAGGCCTTGGGGCCCCATAGGGGCGGAATAAAATCAGCGCTGCCATTGATGCCGCGCCCCGCACCATTGGTCGCGTGACAGCTAGCACAATGTTCGACGTAGCGCAGGGCACCGCGAGTGGCGCTCGCGGGTTTCTCACTTTGTATGCGCAAAAAACCGCGGCCCGCGACGCTCTGCCCGGTCGGCACCTCACGGGACAACCATTGCATATAGGCCAGGATGGCGGTCATCTCCGGCGCGTCGCTCGGCATCCGCTTACCGTTCAGTGAACGTTCGAAACAGTCGTTGATACGATCCGTGAGGGTG
>JANOXY010000304.1:0-3252 GCA_031418675.1 Pseudomonadota bacterium | reverse complement strand
TCTACCTCTTGCAACTGAGCGATGGCGGTGCGCGACACGCCGTGAAAGCCATCGCAGCCTGCGATGAAGTCGCAGCTGAAAACCTGCGCTTCACCGCCGTGCAAACAGCGCAACTCGGCGCGCGTACCGTTCAGAGTGCTGAGTACCACCTCACTTGCTTCGTAAAGAATACGACTGCCGATCCCGGCATGAGCCTGGTTCAGATCGCGGGTGATCTCAGTCTGGCCGTACACCGTGACGGCTTTACCGGTCAGTGCATGAAAGTCGATACGCAGGCGCGCACCGTCACAAGCCAATTCGATACCGTCATGGATCAGGCCTTCGCGCAGCAAGCGTTCGCCGAGGCCGTGGGCGGTCAACAGTTCAACCGCACCCTGTTCCAGCACCCCGGCACGAATGCGTGCTTCGACGTAACTGCGCGTCTGGCGTTCGAGGATCACGAAGCTGACGCCTGCGCGGGCCAACAACCAGCCCAGCATCAGACCGGCGGGTCCGGCACCAACAATGCCCACCTGCACCTGTTGGCTGGTGGCCATGATCAGAGCTCGAAAAACACCGTTTCGCGTTCACCCTGCAGATGAATATCGAACACATGATCGTTCTCGACGGGTTGGGCGATCAGCGTGCCACGGCGTACAGGTGGCACGCAGGCGAGCACCATGTCGGTGTCATGGGCAGCGCTGTGCGCGGCGAAATAAACGCGTGTGTACAAGTGTTGCAACAGGCCGCGTGCCAGCACCAGCAAGTTGATATGGGGCGCCTGCAGTTGTCCATCGGACAGCGCAACAGACCCGGGCATGCTGGTCTCAAAACGAAACATGCCTTGATTGTCGACGGCGCAGCGTCCCGCGCCGCAAAAGCCCGATGTACGATCGGGGTGATAACAACCCTCGCCGTCGGCCTGCCAGATTTCGATCAGCGCATCGGGCACCGGTGCACCGTCGCCATCCAGCAGGCGACCCCGCAGCGTAATGCGCGGCCGCCCATCGTGTTCCATCGCCACACGCCAGCGTTGCGGCCAGTGCAGGCCGATACAAAAAAACGGACCTACGGTTTGGGACGGCGTCAGGGTACTCATGGGACCTGCTGCCATGGCGTTTCAAGCGCGCCGCGCAGGACGATGTCGAAGCGATAGGCCATGGCGTAGTCGGGCACGCTGTGTTCAAGATCAAAACACGACACCAGGCGTTCACGGGCCTGGTGATCCGCAACACTCGTGAAGATCGGATCGAGTAATAAGGTTGGATCGGCAGGAAAATACATTTGCGTGACCAGGCGTGTGGCCCAGGTCGAGCCAAACAGCGAAAAATGAATGTGCTTGGGCCGCCAGGCATTGTAGTGATTGCCCCACGGATAGATGCCCGGCTCGATGGTAAGGAACTGATAACAACCATCGTCATCGGTGACGACTGCGCCGGCGCCGCTGAAGTTTGGATCCAGGGGCGCATCGTGACGGTCGCCATCGTGCAGATAACGGCCGGCGGCATTGGCTTGCCATATTTCGATCAGCGTTTTGCACGCAGGACGGTTGTGCTCATCGGTCACGCGCCCATGCACGATGATGCGCTGACCCAAAGCCTCACCCGTTGCGCCGCTGGGGCGGGTGAGATCGTGCGGCACACCGGGCACCATGATGCGGTCAAAACACGGACCGTTGAGCTCCGAAGCTGTATGGGGGATTGCGATCAAGGGCTGTTGCGGCGCGCGTTTAGCGCTGGAACGATAGGCCGCCGTGGCATTGGCGGGATAAACGCCGGCCGCTACCGGCACGAAAGCGCGTTCCACAGCGCGCCTCAAGCCGCTTGATCGGCCAGCAAAGCGCGACAGCTGGCGGCAAAACGCAGCGGTGCGCCGGTTTTGGCCTGCAGTTCTTCGGCACTCAGACCCGCGACCATATCAGTGACCAGCAAGCCTTCCGCCGTGATGTCGATAACGCAGAGATCGGAATACACGCGGTGTACGCAATTCAATCCAGTCAAGGGCAAGTCGCACCGTTCGACTATCTTATGGGTGCCGTCTTTTGCCACATGGGTTGCAAGCATCACCCACACCGCACGCGCACCAGCCACCAGATCCATCGCACCGCCCACCGCCGGTGGTTTGGGTCCCGGCAATGCCCAATTGGCCAGATCGCCATTGGCCGCCACTTGATAAGCACCCAGAATCGAAATGTCGATGTGCCCACCGCGGATCATGGCGAAAGAATCGGCATGGTGAAAATAAGATCCACCCGCAAGTATAGTGACAGGCTGCTTGCCGGCATTGATCAAGTCGGTGTCTTCTTCACCGGCCGCCGGCGCCGGGCCCATGCCCAGCAGACCGTTTTCCGAGTGCAAGACAAACTCACGGTCCGGCTGTGGATAGTCGGCGACCAGCATCGGCATACCGATGCCGAGGTTCACATAGGCGCCGTTGGGAATATCGCGCGCCACACGGCGCGCAATGTCTTCCGAAGAAAGTGCTTGCACCATCATCGTTCTCCTATTTCCACCATGCGCGTGACGAATATGCCGGGTGTAACCACTTCTTCCGGCGGTACTGATTCCACAAAACGACGCACTTCGGCCAACGTGGTGGCTGCCGCCATGGCCATGATCGGATTGAAGTTGCGCGCAGTTTTAGGATAGGTCAGGTTGCCCCAGCGATCCGCAGTGCGCGCGTGAATCAAGGCCACGTCGGCGCGGATCGCACGCTCCATCACATAATGGCGCCCATCAAACTCGCGGCTTTCTTTACCGATGGCCAAGGGCGTGCCATAGCCCGTCGCGGTGTAAAAGGCGGGGATGCCGGCGCCGCCGGCGCGAATTCGTTCAGCGAGCGTGCCCTGGGGCACCACTTCTAACTCGATTTGGCCGGCGGAATAGAGCTCATCGAAGATGATCGAGCCAGCCGAGCGCGGAAAGGAACACACCATCTTGCCAACGCAGCCCGCTTTCAGCAGCGTTGCCAGACCGTAATCACCCGAGCCGGCGTTGTTGCTCACCACCGTCAGATTGCGCAGACCCAGATCGCGGATGGTCTCGATGAGTTTTTCTGGCACACCCGCATCACCAAAACCACCGATCAGCACAATCGCGCCGTCGCGCAGATCGGGACAGTTGGCCACCATGTCGGCCAGACTGCTGACACGCTTATCGATCATGCCCTTGTGCTCGGTTGCTGGGTTTGCCTGCGATTATGGCAAGAAGCGCGCGGGATGTGGATGGAGAGAACGCTGTGTTCTGTTAATCCCTCGCCCCGCTGGTGGCGGGG
>JANOXY010000303.1:0-1963 GCA_031418675.1 Pseudomonadota bacterium | reverse complement strand
GGCTATGCGTCGGTAGGCGAACAGGCGTATCGCATCAACCATAGCCGGTCAGCGTCCACTTGTCGGAAATTGCCCACGTCGCATCCAGGCTGTAGAGACCATTGTTGCTGTTGCGCCAGCCTTTCGGTCCGGCTACCGGATCGAAGGGCATGATGTTCTTGTCCCTGCCGTCCTCGGCCACGAATTGCATACTCACCTGCTCCGTCGGCGTCCAGTCGAGGGAAATTTTCCACTTCTCGCGATCGACATCGGCCATCGACGATGGAAATGGCGTGTTGGCGTTGAGCTGGATGAGCACCGATGCCGGCAATACCTGTCCGTAACACGGTCGCCCACCGCAGTAAGTATTGATCAGGTACGTGTTCAGTGCCGTGTTGGGCGTCGGCTGCGTCGGGTCAAGGGTCGATAGATTCGTCCAGTCGGAGCCCTTGCGCTCACTGATCGAATAGCCGACGCTGCCGTTAAACGATTCCGACATGCTGCGGCGCAGGTCGATGCGATAGGTCTTTTCAGTGTTTTTCTCGCGTAACGGGCCGAGTCCGCCCAGCGCTTCCTCGACGCGCGACTCCGGTACGTCGCGATGGCGCTCACGATAATCCGCGCCCAGCGTAAGCCGAATGTCGTCCGGTAGGCGATAGGTGCCTTCGAGCTTGCCGTTGATATCTTTTTTAGAGGTATGGTTGTTGAACCAGGTCGCGCCCGGAATGCCGGGCTGATTGATGTTGGTGTAACTGACCGGATTGGTCGCCGGAAACGCGGCCTTGGCTTCGACGTTGTAAAGCGCCTTCGGTGTCTTGTCGTCGTTCTTCAAATAGGTGACATTGGCCAGAACATTGAAGTCACGGCTTATCCGCGAGGTAAGCCCGAGTTGCGCGTTGATGCCGTCGACCTTACCGGCGAGGTTGGAGTATCCCGCCGGCGCGCCAGGAAGTCCCATGCCGGCAAAGTCCTCATTCTGTGTCATGCGTGTGACCGAGTACTTGAATGTCGCCTTGGTCGAATGCGTCAGCGCATAATTGCCGGCCGCGGAAAACTGGTGGGCTTGGTTGTCGGGCTGCAAGGCCATCGCCGACTGCAGGACGTTTTGCAGGCTGGTGCCACCGCCGGCAATGATGTTGCTGCCGACCGCAGGATAGAGGGCCCCCACCAACGCGCCGTTGCCGCCGTAGAGACTATTGGGAACCGTCGGGCTGATGTTGCCGTTGCTGTTGGAATAAAATGAACCGTAATAGCCCGCCACCAAATTTAACCGCTCGTTGTGGTACACGAGTTTCGCTTCGAATTGGCGGATGGTCGAATCGATCGGCTCGGGAATGAGCAAAATTGCGTTTTTCAGGAAGCTGTTCTGATTGAGCGCTGTGCTGGTCGAGGTTCCGCACACGTAGGATGCGCAGTCGTAGCCGCGACCCCACAAGCGTGTTCCGGTTTTCTCCTCGCTCTTCGCGCTGGCCTCGAACTTGAGATTGGGGCCGAGGATTTTCTCGACGCCGGCAGAGGCGCCTTTGCGCTGCAGGCGGAAGTCATAGTCGGTACCGGTGCCCGCCGCCGCAATGGCGACGATGTTCGGTTTTGTCGTACCGACACCGGTCATGCCGGTATTGACCGTAAACGGGCTGTTGCGGGTGATCTCGTTGTACTCGCCGAAAATCTTCCAGTCGCCCTGTTTCTGCATGCCGACGCGAAATTCGCGGTTGTCTGTGCCAAGGTTGCGACCCGTTAGAAATGTCCACAGTCCGCTTGCATTGTCACGGGTTAGGTAATCCAGGTCGAGCAGCAGGTATCCGCGCTCCTTGCGCATGCCGTTGAACATGCCGAACTGCGCCCGATCGTTGCTGTCGCCGGAGACGCCGGCCGCGCCGACCGCGACCGAACTGTCCGGTGTGGTGAGCTGGATGACCTCATCCGATTGCTGCGCCTGCACCTGGCTGATCGCACCGATCACGGCCAAGACCAATAATTTGGG
>JANOXY010000302.1:0-3047 GCA_031418675.1 Pseudomonadota bacterium | reverse complement strand
GTCGCGGCTTGGCCGAAGCGCGGTGTGCCGCGCCCCGAGCGTTCGTTCATGGCGCGAAATGCGACCACCGCCTTGGCCTGACCGGTGGCCACCGCCATCGCCGCCAGCATGATGGTGCCGACCGGCCCACCACCGCCGCCGTAATTGACCTCGGCAAAATAACGCAGCTCGGGCAGGCCGAGATTACGCGCAATGTCGATGGGGTCGTTATTGTCCATCGTGTACTTGGTGATGCCATCAATGTCGCTGGGCTGCAAGCCGGCGTCGCTGATGGCCGCGCTGATCGCTTCGCAGGCGAGTTTCAATTCGCTGCGCCCTGAATCGCGGGAGTACTCGGTGTGGCCGATGCCGGCAATACAGGTCCGGTCGCTGATCGATTCCATGGTGTATGCGCCGTCCGTCTATTTCTTCAGGTGCGCGCCGACCAGGGCACCGAGTACGCGGCAGGGTTCATTCCAGGGATTTTTCCAGCGGTGCATGGTGCCGCTCTGCACCACCACATCACCCGGATTTAACTCGGTCTTCGAACCATCATCGAGCTCCAGCACACAGCGACCTGACAGGACATACAGCATGTCGGTGGTCGCAGAGCGATGCATGCCCGGGTCTTCATCGTTGAAGTGCGAGAGCAGGCCAGGAAAGAGTTTATTGGCAGCGCTGGTTATGTCATCGGCACTCATGCTGGTGTCGGGCGGTGTGCTGTCGGGCGCGAGGATGAATTCGATAAAACGCACACCGCCGATGTTGGGGAACCAGGCCGGATGGGGTGCTTCGGCGCCGTTATCGGGATAGTTGTAGGGCTGATCCGATCCCCACAAGGTCGAGAGATAAACACCCGCCAGACCCGGCACAGCCACACCCTTGACGGTGCTGTCCTGAGCAACGATGGATTTGCCCGCGGCATTGTGGCCAGTCACTACACGACGAAATGTCGACATTGCTTTCTCCCCGCGAACATCATTGATGGATTGGCATGGACCGCGCGCTGCCGAACGCAGCGCGAGCTTTGTCAGGACTATCGGGCGCGTGTGCGCCGCCGTCAACCGGTCAAAAGACGTAGTTCGCGCAAACCCCGCGTGCCGAGGAAGGGCAGCCATTTGAGCGGGCCCGGTGCCAGTTGCAGGTTAGGGAAGCGTTTGACGATGGCCGGGATAGCGATGCCGGCTTCGAGCTTGGCCAACGGCGCGCCGAGACAGAAGTGGGTGCCAAGACCAAAACCGACGTGGCGCACCAGACCGCGATCGAGACGCAAACGGTCGGGATCCTCAAATGCCTGGGGATCACGATTGGCAACCGACAGGATCAGAAATACCCGCTGCCCGGTTTTGATGTGCTGACCGTGGAATTCGAAATCTTCGCGTGCGACGCGCACCACGGTTTTGCCCGGGCCGTCATAACGCATGAACTCATCAAGCGCCGCACGCATGTCGACTCTATCTTCGCGCACTGCCGCCATTTGATCCGGGTGGCGCAACAAAGCCAGCACACTATTGGCGATGAAATTAGCGGTGGTCTCGTGACCACCAAACAGCATCAAGGTGCAGGTCGCCATCAATTCCGCTTCCGACAGCGCATCATCCTGTTCGCGGGCACGCAGCAGGGCCGAGATCAGATTGTCAGCGGGCGCGGCGCGATAGCGCGTGAACAAACTGCGAAAGTACTGCACCAGGCCGTCCATGCCCTCGGCCACACTGCCGTAGCGGGTCGGGTCGTCGAGACCTGTTGATACCAGCGGCGAGACCTTGGCCGTCCATTGTTCAAAAGCGAGTCTGTCCTCGACCGGCACACCGAGCATCTCGGCAATAATGATGGACGGTAGCGGTGCGGCGACGCCCGCGATCAAATCAAATTCACCAGGTGTCACTGCGTCCAGCAGTTCATGGGTCAAGCTCGTGGCCCGTGCGCGCAGCGCGTCTATGGATTTGGGCGTGAAGGCCTGGGCGCACAGTCGGCGCAGACGGTTGTGGGCCGGTTCGCCCTTGAACACCATCCAACCACTCAAGACCTCGAAGGCCTGACGCACCAGTGGATCGGTATCGGGCCCCGATAGCCGTTTGCGAATATAGGGTTCGATACGATCACAGGAAAAGCGCTCATCGCGCAGCGCCTCGCCCACATGCTCGAAGCTGGTCACGATCCAGGAGCGATAACGCACGTCCCAGAACACCGGCTGGCTGGCGCGCAGCGCAGCGAAATAACTGGACGGATCCGCGAGGCCCGCTTCGGCCATGAGGTCGATGTCGAATTCAACGCTGGCCGGGGTCTCGGACATGGTGTGGTGCTCCCCTTGAAGGTCCGACTCAGGCCACAGCCGCGCTGCGTGGTGCGAGCTCGTTTTCGCCCCAGCTGCGCAACTCCGGCAGCACTTCTTTGGCGATGAGCCGCATGCTGCTTTCCACCATCTTGAAGGGCAGACCACCGTAACTGACGATGGAATTCCACTCGTAGTGGCCGATGACTTCGCGGCGCGCGGCGAGGGTATCGAGGATCTGCTGGGGCGTACCGCAGGCTTGATGGGCGATGTAATCCTCTACCGCCGCGTCGAGTCCCAGCGAGTTCAGGAATTCCGCGGCCTGACCGTAAGCTTCATAACCTTTGATTTCTTTGTGGTAGTCCGCCATGAATTCGTAGTGCTTGAGTATGGACAGATAGTTGACCGCCAGATGTTTGCGCGCCACTTCAACGGCGCGTGCCGCGTCCTTGTCGCAGTAACAGAAGTCGAGCAACAAAGGTGGTGGCGCGCTGCGGCCATGTCGGCCCGCATAGGCCTGGCGATAGATCTCGAAGTTCGGCAAGTGTTTGTCCATGGAGAACTGCACGAAACACATCATGCGTGCGCCGAGTTCGCCCACGATCTGCGCCGACTCGGGCGACATGGCCACCGCGTAGAGGCGATCTTTGGCGCTTTGCAGCGGGGTCGGTTTGATCTCGGTGCGCTTCTGCGGGAAGTAGGGGCCCTGACCTTCAATAAAACCGGTTTCGAGCGCATCGATGATCATGCGTGCCGACTCATCAAAGCGGCCACGGGTTTCGTGCATGGGGATGCC
>JANOXY010000301.1:0-3253 GCA_031418675.1 Pseudomonadota bacterium | reverse complement strand
GCCACTCACGCAGTGCTGCACGCAGTGGCTCGTTCACCTCGATCAAATCGCGCAGTTCACGACCGTTGAGCAGGTTCACACTACGCTCGATTTCCGGCACGTCGTCCAGCAGCGGCGACTGCTCGCCCGTGCTGGTCGCAGTGGTTGTGGGCGCGTCGCCGGCCACAACACCGCCCAACAGGGCTTTGGACTGGCTGGCCAACAGTTCGGCCTGAGCTTTGGCCACCCGTTCAACGGCGCAGCCCGCCATGCTGCCACAACGCTCGACACTGGCATTCAAGCGCGAACGCGCCTGCGCCAAACCTTGCGCAGCAGCACCCGTGTCGCCATTGCGTAGCGCCCGAAGGGCCGCCTCACCTTGTTCACGCGCCGCATCGGCATCATCGTAAAGCGCCTGCATGAGGGCCGCGCTGGCGGGTGTGACGTCATTGCTGCGATTGGCAAAAGCGTTGGTGACAGAGCGGGAACTGGAATGATTACAAGCCGTCAATAGGCACAGCACAAAGACGCACGCGGCGCGAATCGAACAGGACATGCACAGACTCCGGAAAAACTGGCGCAAAGGTAACGGCAGCAGCCGATCACTGCAACTTCTGCCGTCCATTCGACGCACCACGCGCGTTGCTCAGTTCACTTGTTCGTAAGCTTCAAACTTCGGTGTCGCCATTTCTTCTGCAAAGCGCGCGTAGCTCCACGGCCAGCTCGCCGGCACGCCAAATTTGTCCAGATACCAGCTTTTGCAACCGGTCGACCAGATGGCACCCTTGGCGGCGGCGATGCGCGCCTGGTCAAACGCAGCCGTAGCCTCACGGCTCGCACTGATCTCACGACATTCGCCGTTGCGTAGTTTGTCCAGCAATTGCATGACATAACCCAGCTGCATTTCAGCGATTTGAATCAGAGAAAAATTGCCGACCGGGCCATTTGGACCGTTCAACAGAAACATATTCGGGAAAGCGGGCACGGATAGGGACAGATAGGCAAACGGTCGATCGGCCCACACGTCATCTAGATTGATGCCATCGCGCCCGGTGACCAGTGTCGGCCGCACAAAACGATCGGCGCAAAAGCCCGTCGCCAGCACCACTACGTCGAGTTCGTGCAGGCGACCATCACTGGTGCGTATACCAGCGGCTTCGAAACGCTCGATACCTTCGGTGACGAGTTCAGCATTCTGGTGCTGAATGGCCTGATAAAAATCCGGTGAGAAGATCAGCCGTTTGCAGGCCGCACGGTAGTTTGGTCGCAGCTTTTCACGCAACAGCGGGTCGCTGACGCTATTGACCAGGTTATCCAGGCAGGATTTTTCGATGCTGGCCATTTCCGGCGAATCGGCATCGATCACTGCCTTGGAGACAAAATCGGTCATCACGCGGTTCATTTCCGCGCGCAGCGCAAAGATGCGGGCCGGCTCGGCAGCGAACTCGGCGCGCTGCTCCGGGCTATAGGCCGGATTTTCGATCGGCATCACCCACTGCGCGGTGCGCTGGAAGAGCTCGAACTTTGCAACCTTATCCGCTAACGCCGAGGTGATTTGAATTGCGGTCGAACCGGTACCGATCACACCGACCCGCTTGCCCGCCAAGCTCACATCGTGTTGCCAGCGGGCGCTATGGAAGCAGGCGCCCTTAAATTCATCGAGGCCGGCAATGTCGGGCAGATTCGGATAATGCAAAACGCCCGTGGCGGCGATAACAACGTCCGCAACTTCCTGCTCGCCCTGCGCCGTGGTCACGCGCCAGCGGCCTTTCGCAAAGTTGCAACTCGCGATCTCGGTATTGAACTTGATCGCGGGCGTAATCTGATATTTGTCCGCGACCGCCTCGAAATACGCCTGAATCTCAGCCCCCGGTGCAAACACATGGCTCCAGTGGGGGTTGGGTTCAAAGGTATAAGTGTAAAGATGGGCGGGCACATCGCAGGCAATGCCGGGATAGGTATTCTCGCGCCAGGTCCCACCCAGCCGCGCGGCTTTTTCGTAGATGACAAAATTATGGTGGCCGGCTTCGCGCAACTTGATACCGGCCAGAATGCCGGCCATGCCGGCGCCGATGACCACAATGCGCAAATCGCGCCCCTTGGCTTGGGACATTGAAGCTCTCCTAGGATTCGAATTCGGTTGTCACCTGCGCTGGCGGGGTGACGGGTAAATCGGTGGGCACTGTGTCAGTTGCTGGCAGATCCGGCCTGATCCCGATCAGGTCAAGGCCATGCGGCGACCCGCTGCCCGGACCGGCAGGATGCCGATTAAGATGCACGAGAACAAGACTTGCGGGGGATGCCATGCAAAGTCAACGCTCAAGGTTTGCGGATTCGCTGCGATGACGGTCTTGCGCCAGGCCGATGACATCCTCACCAGCGCCGGCGTGCGCATGCCGCGCCTGCTCTACGGCACGGCCTGGAAAGGGCAACGCACGGCGATGTTGGTCGCGAGCGCACTCCAGGCCGGGTTTCGCGGCTTCGACACCGCGGCACAGCCCAAACATTACGACGAAGCCGGGGTTGGTGCCGGCCTCGCCGCCGTTGCACGGCCGGCACGCGAAGCGCTGTACCTTCAGACCAAGTTCACACCGCCGACCGGCCAGGATCGTGAGCGCCTGCCCTACGCCCTGACCGCACCCCTGGCAACCCAGATCGAACAGTCGCTCGCGAGCTCCTTGCGTAATCTCTGCACCACCTATCTCGATGCCCTGGTCTTGCATTCACCGCTGGAGAGCCGCGCCCGTACCTTGCTCGCGTGGCGCGCGATGGAGCAATTGGTGGGCAGCGGCGGCGTGCGGCAACTGGGTATCAGCAATTGTTATGCACTGGCGGAATTCGATGCTTTGTATCGTGCCGCCACCATCAAGCCGGCGGTGCTGCAAAACCGCTTCTACGCGCGTACCCGCCACGATCGTGAATTGCGTGCCTACTGTCACGCCCACAATGTGGTCTACCAGAGCTTCTGGACACTCACCGCCAACCCCGACGCGCTCGCCAGTTCAACCCTACGCATCCTCGCCGAGCGCCATGGCCGCACACCGGCGCAAATCCTGTTCCGCTACCTGACCCATATCGACGTGGTGCCCTTGACCGGCACCAGCTCGCTCGAACACATGCAAGACGACCTGGCGATCTTCGAGTTCGAACTGGAAGTTCGCGAATGTGATGCACTGAGTGTGTTGTTCTGAAGCGCGCTTGCCCGCCGACTACCCTGCCTACTGTAGGTGCGAATTCATTCGCACATTCGAAGGCGGCGCGGCGCGCTAAGCCA
>JANOXY010000300.1:0-7845 GCA_031418675.1 Pseudomonadota bacterium | reverse complement strand
CCCGAAACCAACATACGTTTTGGATCGCCGGTATCTTCAACCCGCAGCGCCACGTTGTGGATCAGCTCGCGCTGCAGGCGCTCGATAATCTGACGACTGGTGACAAACTTGCCCTCGCGCCCGGCAAAGGGTGAGTCTGAGACCTCGAAAGTCATGCTCACGGTCGGTTCGTCGACCGACAGGGACGGCAAGGCTTCCGGTTGAGCGGGATCACACAGGGTGTCGGAGATGCGCAGATCTTCGATGCCGGTGACACACACGATGTCGCCGGCCTCGGCGCGGTCGCGCTGCTCGCGCTTCAAACCCTGAAAGCCCAGCACTTCCAGCACACGGCCACGGCGACTCTTACCGTCGCGGTCGATGACCGTAATGTTCTGCGACGGTGTCAGCACACCGCGGTTAATGCGACCGATACCTATGGTGCCGACGTAGCTTGAATAATCAAGCGATGAGATCTGCATCTGCAGCGGGCCATCGGCGCCGTCGATGCGCGGCGGTGAGACGTGCTTGATGATGGTCTCGTACAGCACCTGCATGTCTTGTTCGGGACCGTGGGGCTCGCGGCGTGCCCAGCCCTGGGTGGCGGAGCAATAGACCACCGGAAAATCGAGCTGCGCGTCGGTCGCGCCAAGGCGATCAAATAATTCAAAAGTCTGATCCAGCACCCAGTGGGGGCGCGCGCCATCGCGATCACATTTATTGATCGCAACCATGGCGGGCAAGCCTTGGGCGAAGGCCTTCTGGGTCACGAAGCGGGTTTGAGGCATCGGGCCGTCGACTGCGTCGACCAATAAAAACACCGCGTCAACCAAAGACAGGATGCGTTCGACTTCAACACCAAAAACCGCGTGGCCGGGGGTATCAACCACATTGATGCGATGTTCGCCCCACAGCAGCGAGGTGTTTTTGGCCAGGATGGTGATACCGCGTTCACGCTCGATAGCATTGGAGTCCATGACCCGTTCCGCGTCGGGGCGGCGGCTGTCGAGGGTGCCGGACTGCTTCAACAGCTCGTCAACGAGGGTGGTTTTACCGTGATCGACGTGCGCGACGATGGCGATATTGCGAAGATTCTGGGATGACATGCGCGTTCCTGGGCGGGGGAGCCGTGAGTGGCGGGAGGGAATTCCGCCGGAGCAAAAACACGGCATTATACTGATCAATGCTCCCCATTAGGCAAAGTGTCGGCCATGCAGCGCGTCTTTACCGACAGTAACACGGCGTTAACCGGCCTGGTTTGCTCCCTGTTGGAAGCTGCCGGCATTCCGTGTCTGGTGCGCAATCAATACCTCACAGGGGCACTTGGTGAGGTGCCGGCCACCGAATGCTGGCCGCAGGTATGGGTGTTCAACGATGACGATGCGCGGCGCGCCTTGCGCGTCCTCGCCCAGACCTTGCACCGTGATGAAACCGGTAGTGAAGGCTGGATCTGCCCGAACTGCAGCGAGCAGCTCGAGGCGCAATTTGTTCAGTGTTGGCAGTGTGGCGGGCTGCGCTGAGCGCCGCTCCGCTTCAGCTTTGTTCCCACGGCAGCTGGTGGTAGCGCCAGCCGCCGACCGTACAACGGTGGCCCATGGCGTCCTTGTCACCCTCAAAACCTTCTTCGACATTGGTCAGATTGGTGTAACCCGCCGCCGCCAGCGCTTTGGCGGCAGCCAGCGACCGTGCGCCGCTGCGGCAGATGGCCAGAATCGGCCGCGCCGGGTCATCACCACCGCGGGCTGCCAGTGCAGCTTTGACCTCGGCGACAAAGCCCGTGTTTTCTTTCCACTCAGGGTAGTCCTTCCACATGACGTTAAGGGCGCCCGCGGGATGACCGACATAGTCGTATTCAACTTTGCTGCGAACATCCAGCAACACGGCCTGCGCGTCGGTACTGAGGATCCGCCAAGCCGTGGGTGGCGTCACACGTTTGATTGGTTCATCGCTCATTGTTTGCTCCGCATATACAGCCAGGACCCAGCCAGTATAATCGCGCCGCCGAACCCGTCCCACGCATTTCAGTGATCGATTCATGAGTAACGTCCCTCCTGCGACTATCGCGGCGATCGATCTCGGCTCCAACAGCTTTCACATGATTGTTGCCCATACCACGGGCGATCATTTCCGCGTGGTCGATAGGATCCGTCATATGGTGCGTCTGGGCGCCGGACTTGGCCCTGACAACCAGCTCAGCTCAGCCGCCATCACCCGTGCGCTGGCGTGTCTGGCGCAGTTCGGTGAACGGGTGCGCGGTCTGTCCCCTGACGCAGTGCGTGTGGTGGGTACCAACACGCTGCGCAAAGCGCGCAACACGGCAGGCTTTCTCGCTCAGGCGGAAAATCTGCTCGGTCATCGCATCGATGTCATCAGCGGTCACGAAGAAGCGCGACTCATCTATCTCGGTGTGTCCCATGGACTGGACGACGATGCCGATGTGCGACTGGTGGTGGACATCGGCGGTGGCAGTTCCGAATTCATTCTTGGCCGGCGCTTCGATCCGCTCTACATGGAAAGCCTGTACATGGGCTGCGTCAGCCACACGGCGGCTCATTTTGGCGATGGTCAACTCAGCGCCGCGCGCTTCAAAGCGGCCGAGCTCGCCGCGCGTCAGGAACTTGAAGCGATCGAAACCAGCTATCGCCGCATCGGCTGGCAGTCCGTGATCGGCGCCTCGGGCACCATTCTGACCGCGGGTGATGTGCTGCATCAGATGGGCGGTGCCCAGGACGGCATCACCAGTGGCGAGTTGGCCCGACTCAAGCAGGTGATAGTCGACGCCGGCCACGTCGATAAGCTGAATCTGCCCGGCCTGGCCGACGAACGCCGGCCGGATTTCCCCGGTGGTATTGCCATCCTCTGTGCGATCTTTGACGCACTGGGGATCTCGCGCATGCGCTTATCGGACAGTGCGATCCGCGAAGGATTGCTCTACGACCTGCTCGGACGTATTCACCAGGAAGACGTCCGTGAACGAGCGGTCGGTGAACTACTGACGCGCTATCACGTCGATCGCGCCCAAGGAGTGCGGGTCGAAGCCACGGTCATCGAACTATTGCGTCAGGTGGCGAACCCGTGGGGATTAGCCGGCGAAGAACATGAGCGCTTGCTGCGCTGGGCGGCAGCGCTGCACGAAATCGGTCTATCGGTCTCCCACAGTCAATATCACAAACACGGCGGCTATCTGCTCACCTATCTGGACATGCCGGGTTTTGCCACCGGCGAGCAGCAACGTCTTGCGGCGCTGGTGCGCAGCCACCGTCGCAAAGTACCGCTCGCGGAGCTACAAAAACTGCCCGCGGCGCAGCAGCCGCGCGTACTGCGCATGGCCGTGCTCCTGCGCCTCGCCTGTGTGTTACATCGGCGACGCAGCGAAGAAATCCTGCCAAGCATCGAGGCCAATGTCGAAGACGGCACCCTCAAGCTGCGTTTTGCGCCCGGCTGGCTCGATGCTCACGCACTCACCCGCGCCGACCTCGAGCAAGAAGCGGTATTTCTCAAAGCGGCGAATATCAAACTGAAATTCAAATAACGAGGGGCGGCCTTGTGCTTCCCTGTAGGTCCGAATTTATTCGGTCATTCCTGGTCGATGCGTATTTGATCCGGTGACCAAGAATGTCCGAATAAATTCGGACCTACACCAGGTCACTCAGCAAAACCTGTTGTGCATCACGCTGACGCGCCGTGCCAGCTTTCAGCCGTGCATAGGTGCCATCGCTGCGTAACAGCCAGGCGCGGGTGTTGTCGGCCAGGTAGTTGTTCATGCATTCCTTGAAAATGCGCTGGTGCAGGCGTTTGTCTTCAATCAGAAAGCAGGTTTCGATGCGATTGAAAAAATTGCGTCCCATCCAGTCTGCACTGGACAGATAGATCTCATCGTCACCGTCGTTGTGAAAGTAGAACACTCGCGCGTGTTCGAGAAAGCGACCGACGATGGAGCGTACCCGGATATTGTCCGAAATGCCGGCGATGCCAGGCCGCAGCGCGCACACCCCGCGAATGATCAAATCGATCTTGACGCCGACCTGGGAAGCTTCATAGAGCGCGTTGATGGTTTGCACCTCGGACAGTGCGTTCATCTTGACAATGATACGGGCCGGGCGCCCCGCCCGTGCGTTGCGGGTCTCGCGTTTGATCAGTTCGAGGATGGTGCTGTGCATGGTGAAGGGTGATTGCAGCAGCTTCTTCAATTTGCCGGCGCGGCCAGGGGCGGTCAGCATGTGGAAGATCTTCTGCACGTCGACGCCGATGGTGTTGTCGCAGGTAAACAGGCCGTAATCGGTGTACAGCCGCGCGGTGCGCGGGTGGTAATTGCCGGTGCCCAAATGCACATAACGACGCAGCACCTTGCCTTCGCGGCGCACCACTAAAATCATCTTGGCATGGGTCTTGTGACCAACGATGCCATACACCACGTGGGCGCCGGCCTCCTGCAGCCGGGTGGCAAGCTCGATGTTGGCCTCCTCGTCAAAACGCGCCTTGAGTTCGATCACGACAGTGACTTCTTTGCCTTTGCGCGCAGCTTCGAGCAAGGCTTCCACCACTGGCGAATCGGGACCGGTGCGATAGAGCGTTTGTCGAACAGCCAGCACCGCAGGATCCCGTGCCGCCTGATAGAGAAAGTCGGTGACCGGGGTGAAGGACTGAAACGGATGGTGCAGCAGGAGATCACCACGCCGAATCACGTCGAACACATCGCTGCCCTGGGGCAGGCGTGCCGGCCGGCCCGGAACGAAAGGTGGAAACTTGAGATCTGGCCGTTCGATCATGTCGAACACCGCCATCAAGCGCGTGAGATTGACCGGGCCGTCGCAGCTGAAGATGTCGGGATCCTGCAGATCAAATTCCTGGCGCAGGAGTGAAACCATCTGTGCGGGACATTCAGCCGCCACTTCCAAACGTACGGCGTCGCCGAAGCGACGCTGATGCAGTTCGCCCTCCAAGGCCTGCAGCAGATCGTCGACTTCCTCGTCGTCAACAAACAAATCGCTATTGCGCGTAACGCGAAACTGATAACAGCCCTTGACCTCCATGCCCGGGAAAATGTCGTCGACATGGGCGTGGATGATCGAGGACAGGAAAACGAACTCGTGGGAGCCGCTGGCAAAACCCTCGGGAATATTGATGATGCGCGGCAGAGAGCGCGGCGCTTGCACGATCGCGATAACACTGTTGCGACCAAACGCATCGGCGCCTTCCAGTGAGATGAGGAAATTCAGACTCTTGTTCAGGATGCGCGGGAACGGGTGCGAAGGATCGAGCCCGATGGGACTCAACATCGGCAACAATTCGCGATTGAAATAACGCCGCACCCACGCGCCTTGACGGCTGTTCCATTCGCCGCGCTTCAAAAAATGGATGTCTTCGTCGGCCAGCGCTGGCAACATCACCTCGTTCAAGACCCGGTACTGTTCGGCGACCAGGCCATGGGCGCCGCTGCTGATCGCGCGCAGCTGTTCGGGCAAGGACATCTGATCGGGTCCGGCCTGGCCTGCGCCAAAGGCCAATTGTTCCTTCAGACCGGCAACGCGGATCTCAAAGAACTCGTCCAGATTACTGCTTGCGATACACAGGAACTTGAGCCGCTCGAGCAAGGGGTTGCTTTCGTCTTTGGCCTGCTCCAGTACGCGCCGGTTGAATTCCAGCATGCTCAACTCACGGTTGATATAGAGCAGGGGATCACCAATTGCCAGCGCTTTTGCATCCATAGCTGCAGGGGATTGAATGCGCTTCAAGGTGGACACTGGGGCAGTCGGGGTGCAATTTCGCAGTTGAGTCATTATCATCGCCCGCCTTTCCACAGTACTGCAAGCGCGCATAGGCCTTAAGCGAATCATGGTCAAAAAAGCCGGCAAAAAAGCCCCCCGCGTCACACGACCACGTAAACCGACCATGGCCGAGCGCGCCGATCGACATGCGCTGTATGAAGCGGCCGTGCAATGTGTTGAACACGAGATAGATTTTGTCGATGCAGAGTTCAAGCGCTTGCGTGGTCATCGCGCCACGACCCTGCGCGAGGATTTCTGCGGCACCGGCAATACGTCCTGTGAATGGGTGCGCCGCCGACCAGCCAATCGTGCCGTTGGCATTGATCTTGACGCCGAAGTACTGGGCTGGGGTCTCGAACACCATGTGGCGGGGCTGACGCCCTCACAACGCCGTCGTCTCAGCCTCATCGAGGGCGACGTGCTGAAATTCGCCGGCGAACAGGCGCAAATCCTGCTGGCGATGAATTTCAGCTACTGGTTATTCCGCGAACGCGCGCAACTGCGTAACTACTTCAAACGGGCGCTCGCCAATCTGACCAGTGACGGGGTGTTTTTCCTTGATTGTTTTGGTGGTTATGAGTCCTTCCAGGAGCTCACCGAACACACCGAGCACAAGCGCTTCACCTACACTTGGGAACACGCCAGCTACAACCCCATCAACGGCGATTTCACCTGCAATATTCATTTCAGCTTTCCCGACGGCTCGCGTTTGAAGCAAGCCTTTACCTACGAATGGCGGTTATGGACCCTGCCCGAGATCCGCGAATTGTTGACCGAGGCCGGTTTCAGCCGCACGACGGTTTACTGGCAGGGCTGGGACGAGAAGGAACAGACCGGCAGCGCGGATTTCACCCCCACCGAAGTGGCCGATCCCGACGCCGGTTGGATCTGCTACATTGCCGCGGAAAAGTGACGCCCGTGGCGATTGCGCCGGGTGAATTCACTGTCACGTAACATAGAGCCCCAACAATCGGACCCGCCGGGTCCACCCCGCGAGCAAGCGGCCTGTTTTATGTCACAGCATCTCGAGTTACGACGCTCAGACACCCGGTCTGCTCGTCGCCGTGACGGCTGGCCTGCGCCTGCGTCGCTCAGGGCGAGACGGCCATGATACCGGCCAATCGCGCCGATCTGTCTTCACGTGAGGGCTGGCGGCTACTGAAAGACCGCTTATTCGCGGCCGTGATGGCTATCGGTGGGATTGCCGTCATTGTCGCCATTCTTTTGATCTTTTTTTACCTGCTCTACGTTGTGCAGCCGCTGTTCAAGGACGCAACGGTCAAGCCCCACGGAAGCTTCGAGCAATCACCAGCCCCAACCGCACTGTTGGGTCTCGATGAATACGCGGAAACCGGCTTCGCTGTCGCCGCCACCGGCCACTATCAGTTTTTTAAGGCCAGCAATGGCGACAACATTGCCAGTGGCGAGCTGGTGCCCGTCAGTGCGGGCAAGGTCACGGCCGTCGCTGCGGGTGACCCGGTCAGCCACGTACTGGTGGCGGGCACCGGCGACGGCAATGTCGTGGTGGCCAAGGTCACCTTCGAGGTCAGCTACGATGGGCAGCAACGGGTGATTTCCCCGCGGCTCGACTATCCGCTGGGCGCGGATGCCATGCGCGCCACAGCGGCCGGTGATGGAGTGCGCCTCATTACTGGTCAGAGTTCAGACGAAGAAGCGACGGTGGTGGTGGTCAGTGAACGTGGCAAGGTGGTGTTGCTGAACGCCGTCAAACAAACCTCCATGCTCGATGAATCCACCACGGTTGAGGTCACCCGCAGCGAACTTCCCGTCGACGGTGCCAAGGTTACCCATCTCGCCCTGGACAGTGATCAGCGCGAACTGTTTTTGGCCAGCAGCGACGGTGTGCTGAGTTACTTCAATGTGCGCGACAAGCGCAAACCCCTGTTGATCGACCGCGCCAGCGTGATCGGTGCCGCCGAGCGCATCACCGCAATGAGTTTTCTGTCGGGGGGGATTTCGCTGGTGATCGGCGATGACCTTGGCCATCTCAGCCAGTGGTTCCCGGTGCGTGACCAGCACAACAACGCGCAGTTGAAGCGCGTGCGCAAGTTTGAATCCTTACCCGCGGCGGTGACCG
>JANOXY010000299.1:0-6138 GCA_031418675.1 Pseudomonadota bacterium | reverse complement strand
GCAGCGGTCCCGGCGAGGCCGTACCGAGGCCGACGCCCAATGACCGAAGCCTCGACAACGCCCTCATTGCAGCAGCGTGGGCGAACGACATACCTGAGGCGCGCCGACTGGTGGCCGCCGAGTCGAACTCCTCAAATCTGGTTGCTAGGTCGTCCGCATGGTCGAGGATCTCTTGGATGGTTCTAGGCATGGCGATCATGGATCGTGCACGTGACTAAGGAGCGCTCTTCGAGGGCCAGCGCCTCGCCCTGCCACACATCACCGAATAGATGTTCCAGCGTGTAGGCGCGGAATTTTTCGGGGAAGCGATCCATGGCCGAGGGATTGGAGGTCAATCGTTCGAGCAGGGCTCGACCTTTGATAGCTTGCTCTTCACTCATGGTCAGGTTCCTCGGCGTTGGACGGACGATGCGCTCGATTATGCGGCACGCGAGAAGGAATTTGAAAACGCCACCCGGCTGCTGGTGGTGTTGCTAAAAATTAAGCACAGCAGCCGGGTGGACGAGGTGATCGGTGTGCGTTGCGAGTGAGCGTTAAGGCACAGGGTGCTGGGTGATGTTCACGAGTGCGTCCATGCTTAGACTCGAATGGTGGGAAAGCCAGCTACGGCAGGCGTTAGTGCGCGGCTGAGGGGCACTTGGGAAACCATGATTGCAGTGCCTGGCGCGGGCAGAAAGACGGCACTCCAAGCTGCTGCGCTATCCTGTTCCTGAGCCTATGCGGTTGTTGCAACGACGATATCTACCTGGGTGACCGGTACCAAGGATACGTCAGAAGTAAGCGTAGTGCACTACCTGTAGTGGTGGAGAGCAAAAAAGCATCACGACTGTGCGCCGCTTGCCAGCCGGGTCAGATAGTGCGCGAAGGCGGGATTTTCGCCGCGCAACAGGGTCGGCAACGCTTCGCGAAAATCTTTGCGCTGACACCACTCCTCCATATAGTCCGCCCACGATTGCCAGAGCCGCATTTGGTGTGCCGTCATCGGGTCTTCGTAGAGCAACAGATAGGCGCGTTCAAAGAGCGATACCAGCATGCTGAAAATAATCAGCATGCGTTCGCGCTGCTCGTCGTTGAGGGAAGGGGTCTGCTCGGTGGAGAACAACCGCAGTTCGGAATGTTCCAGGGCAGTCTTGAGGAAGTCCTGGTAGTTGTCGGACAACAGTTGGTACACCGCCTCTTCCTCATTGTCGCGTTCCTTACGCTGCTCGTAGACAAATAGTGCGATGGCCAGCGGCAGACCGACGACGGTCACAACGTAACTGAGCAGTTCCCAGCTTTCGAGGTCCATAGGCACGTTACCTGACCGACACCGGTGGATGTAATGTTAGCCGAGATTATGGTGGCGAGCTGTCATTGAACAGCGCGAACCTGGGGGTCTGCCAACGGTGCAGGTCAGCTGTGGGCGGGAGATCCGTTATCATGCCGCCATGAAATTCCTCGGTCTAGCGCTGACCTTGCCGCAACTTTTTCAAGTTCTGCCGTGGCTCATGTTGCTTGCGTGCGGTACGGCCAATGGCGCTGAACAACCGAACATCGCGGCCGCAGCAGATCTGCGCTACGCACTCGACGAAGTGGTAGTTGCTTACGAGCGAGCTAGTGGCGTGACAGCACGCGTGACCTACGGTTCTTCCGGCAATTTTTTCTCACAGTTACAACAGGGCGCACCGTTCGACATTTTTATGTCGGCAGATGAGGCATTGGTGCAGGCGTTGGCGAGACAAAACCTGACGCACGACGCCGGCGACCTGTATGCCATCGGCCGTATCGTGCTGTTCGTGCCGCAGGGCACGCCGATCACAGCGGATAAGGATTTCACCGATGTACGGCGCGCGCTGGCCGACGGTCGCTTGAACAAGTTTGCCATTGCCAATCCCGCTCACGCACCTTACGGCCGCGCCGCGCGCGAAGTTTTGCAGGCGGTGGATCTGTGGGCGCTTCTCACCCCGCGTCTGGTGTTGGGAGAAAATGTCGCGCAAGCCGCCCAGTTCGCACGGGCAGGCGCAGCCCAGGCCAGCTTGCTGGCGCTGTCGCTGGTCGTTGCGCCGCCCTTTGAGCATGCCGGGACATACGCTGTGATCGATGCCAGTCTGCACCAGCCCTTACGCCAGCGCATGGTCCTGATGCGCGGTGCCGGGCAGGCTGCGACGCAGCTCTATGCGTATCTCAAATCGCCGGTCGCGCGCGCAGTGCTGCGTCGTTACGGTTTCACACTGTCGGAGCAGTAAGCAGCGATGGACTGGGAGGCACTGCGGATTTCCGCGAGTCTGGCTGCGGCTACTGCCTTGTTGCTGACCGTGCCTGGCATATTGCTGGCACGGTGGCTGGCCTATTCGCAGCGGCCGTGGCGGTCGCTTGTCGAAGCAGGTTTGACCATGCCCTTGATCCTGCCGCCAACCGTGCTGGGCTTTTATCTGTTGTCGGTTCTCGGCACCGGTGCGCCGCTCGGCGCGCTCTATCAACGGTTGTTTGGCGCGCCACTGGCGTTCTCTTTTACGGGTCTGCTGGTTGCGAGCCTGGTGTTTAATCTGCCCTTCACGGTGATGCCCATGCAACGCGCTTTTGCCGCTATTGCGCCGGAGCTGTTGGATGCGGCACGCACCTGCGGACTGTCACGCTGGCGCACCTTGTGGCGTATCGAGTTGCCACTGGCCTGGCCCGGTTTGTTGACTGCTTTAATCATGACCGCGGCCCACACCCTCGGGGAGTTTGGCGTGGTCTTGATGGTCGGTGGCAATATTCCTGGTGAGACCCGCACCATCGCGATCTCGATTTACGATCGTGTGCAGGCCTTCGAGCTGCAGAGCGCGGCCAACATGTCGGCGCTGCTGCTGCTGATCTCGCTGGCGGCGCTGGTTGTGGTGAGTCAGCTGAGTGGTGCACGACGCAGTGAGCGCGGCCTTTTGTAATGCTGGATGTCACCCTCATCCAGGACCTGCCCATACCGCTCGCGGCGCGCTTTACGTGTCAGGCAGGCGAATTGTTGGCCCTGGTCGGGCCGTCGGGCGCCGGCAAGTCGACGGTATTACGTGCGATCGCAGGTTTGAGCCGTGTGCGCGAAGCGCGGGTATTGGTCAACGATGAGTGTTGGCAGGACAGCGGCCGCGGCATATGGCGCGCTGCTAACGCGCGCACCGTGGGTATGGTGTTCCAGAACTATGCGTTGTTTCCCCACTTGAATGTGGTCGATAACGTCGCCGAGGCGGTTCATCGTTTACCTCGGCTCGAACGACGCGCGCGCGCCATGCAGGCACTGACGACGGTGGGTTTGGCGGGTCTCGAAATGCGCCGTGCAACACAACTGTCCGGTGGCCAGATGCAGCGTGTCGCCCTGGCCCGTGCGCTGGTGCGTGAGCCACGCGTGTTGTTATTGGACGAACCATTCGCGGCCGTTGACCAAATGACGCGCGAACGGCTCTATGAAGAGCTTGCGGTGTTGCGCACCGGACTCAAGATCCCGGTGGTACTGGTCACACACTCCCTGCACGAAGCTCATCTGCTGGCCGATCGCATGGTGGTGTTACGCCATGGCAAGACCCTGCAGGAAGGCCCACCAGACGAGGTGTTGAGTCGCCCCAACAGTGTTGGAGTTGCGCGCCTGGTCGGATTTGCCAATCTGTTCGAATCGCCAGTAGTGGCGTGCGATACCGCCGATGGTCAATTGCGAGTGGCGTGGGGAGGCACCGAACTTGCCTTGCCTGTGCGGCGGTTCTTGCCGCCTGGTAGCGTCGTCGCCTGGGGTATCACTGCCGGCGATGTCGTGGTGGTGAAAGCTGCGCGGGCGGCGGGGGACTCTGCTGCGATTGCTCTCACGCTTGAGCGTGCAGCGGCACTTGGCGACAGCGTGCATCTCACTTTGCGCACGGCGGTGGGCGCTGAGCGTGTGCGCGCGGTGGTGACCAAGCGATTTTTTGAGCGCGCGGGTATCGAGCCCGGTGGGCCTGTCGTGGTGGAACTGCCAGCAGAGCGCATGGTGGTGTTTTAAGCAGACTCCGCGGCAGAGGTACCACGCGCGCACCGTGCTGTGTCAGCAGTGACCTTGTGCCCTTCGACAGCCACCCATCACCTATGCCTGGCTTCAGGCGCCCGTTGCCGTCACGTTGACCAGGGTGGAATGCACGCTGGTGCTGGCACCCATATCTGCGCTTTGTGCCGTGTGGATGAAATTCACGTTCATGTGATTACCTTCCAGGCTCGGCCAGCGCCCCTTGTAAGACAACACCGTACCCGGCAAGACGTCTTCGTCCAGTCGCGCCACCAGCTGCAGGCTGCCGGTTTCGTTGCTCACCGCCACCATCGCGCCTTCGCGCACGCCGATGCGCACGGCATCTGAAGGATTGAGATGCAGCGCGGCCGGTCCGCTGCGGTCAATGATGTGAGGATCGTTGGAATAGGAGTCGTTCATGCGCCACATCGATGCCGGTGTCAGCAAGCGGAACTGACCATCGCGCGGTGGCGCATCGGCCCATGGCTGCGGTGTCCGTGGCAGGCCCATGGCCTGGGCTTGGTCCGAGGCGATTTCGATCAGTCCACTTGGGGTTTCGAATTTCTGATCGGCATACCACGATGCTGCGCTATCACCGAGGGTGAAATGGCCGCGACGTTTGAGTTCGTCAAAATCGTAGCCGGTATTCATCTGCGTCATCATCGCATCGAGCATCGCGCGATCGGTTTCCATCAGCGCCGGTTCCTGCAGTCCCAGTTCGTGTGCCAGACGGCGGAAAATCTCAGCATTGGGCAGTGACTCGCCCAGCGGCGCGCTGATCTTGGCCTGGGCGCCCATGATTAAATGAAAATAGCTGAAGGTGAGATCGTCGTATTCGAGAAAACTTGCGGCCGGCAGCACGATATCTGCGTAACGCGCACTATCGGTCATGAACAGATCAGACACCACCATAAAAAGATCCTTACGACCTAACGCAGCGCGCAAACGGGTCTGATCCGGCGCCGACGCCAGCGGATTGGTGTTCCATGCAAAAAACACCTTGAACTCATCGGCATCCGCCAGCCGTGTCGCCAACTCCATATGGCTGACCTTGGTAATCTCGCGGCTGGCGAGCGCCGCGCCACTCAGCCAGCCGAGATCAATCCCGGCGAACATCGGCGTGACGTTCAGGTAATAAAAACCCGCGCCCGGTTTGCCGATGTTGCCGGTCAATGCCGGCAGCAGTCCAACGGCGCGCATGATGTTGCCGCCGGTGGTTTGTCGTTGCAGACCCTGGCCACACCACAGCAGCGCCGGGCCAGCCCCGTAGATCTCTGCCGCAGCACGGATGTCAGCGGCCGGTACGCCGGTGTGCGCTTCGCCCCAGGCTGGCGTCGCGCGATCGATATCTGCTTCGATCTCGTCGTAACCACGGGTATGCGCGGCGATATAGGCCTCATCAAAATGCCCGCTCTGTTTCAAACAATGCAGCAAGCTGAAAGCAAGTGCGGCATCGGTGCCCGGTCGGGGCTGCAGATGAAGATCGGCGGCCGCGGCGGTTTCCGTGCGCAGCGGATCAACGACGATGACTTTGCCCGGCGCTTCGGCGAGCCAGTATTGGTGGGCATGCGGTGCGGCATGGGACGGATTTGCGCCCCACACCAGGATGCAGTTTGTTTCGCGTGCCGTGCGTGGATCGAAACCCTGGACCGAACTGCCGAAGAGCAGACTCCAGGCGACGTGACCCGCCGCATTGCAGATGCTGTCGGGGTCAACTTCCGCAGCGCCGAGATAATTAAACAGGCGATTGGGAAACATATAACCGAGCAGTGACAGCGTGCCCGAGTAGTGGGTGTGCAGAATGGACTGCGGCCCATGGTCGGTGATCGCACTCTGCATGCGCGCTGCGACGGTACTGAGCGCTTCCTGCCAGGAAATCCGCTCGAAATCATTGCTTCCCTGGCGGCCTACGCGTTTGAGCGGAAATTGCAGTCTGGCCTTCGGGTCTTGCCAGACGCCGTTATAGGCCACGGCACACTTGCTGCAAAGCTTGCCGCGCGACACCGGATGGTCGGGATCACCCAATACACGGTGAGGGCCGGACGCGCGTGTCTCCACCACGATGCCGCAGCCGTCATAACAATCCCGTGGGCAATTGGTTTTGATCAGTTGCGTCATGAGTGGCCTCCTCAGCGTGCATGCGTCAGTCATGTAAG
>JANOXY010000298.1:0-1941 GCA_031418675.1 Pseudomonadota bacterium | reverse complement strand
AGCATGCTGAGGAGGTCGGCGGCGTCATGCACTGTTTTGTGGACGACTGGGACACCGCCAGTGCCGCCATGGACCTCGGATTTTTTATCTCCCTGTCCGGCATCGTGACCTTCAAAAGCGCCACCCAGTTGCAAGGCGTAGCCGAGCGTGTGCCGCTCGAGCGCCTTCTGGTCGAGACTGACGCACCCTGGCTCGCACCTGTTCCGCGGCGCGGAAAACAGAACGAGCCTGCCTATGTGCGACATACGGCCGAGTTCATCGCGACCTTACGCGGCGAACCGTCGGTTGAGTTTGCCGCCGCGACCACCCGAAATTTTCACCGCTTGTTTCGATTGCCGGCTTGGAAATTAAACCCCAAGGCCTGCTAGTCGACGGCTTCATCCTCGCTTTTTCATGTCCGGGCCGCTAGGGTCGGCGGGTCTTATTGTCGACAATGTGGTTTGACTGGAGGTCAATCTACCGCTACTTTTGACCTAAACCAGCATCATTGTTTACAACCGCGTGTATCACCTCGACATAGAAGACCACACGGCACGCCGCACTTCGGCCGACCGCGTTTTTGTGGCGCTGCAGGATGCAATCGTCCGGGGGGAGTTGCCACCGGGCGCGCGCTTAGGTGAAACCGAACTTGCTGAACGATTTGGTACCAGCCGTGGGCCGCTGCGCGAAGCGTTGCGCAGACTCGAAGCGCGGCGACTGGTGGAACGCACGCCCCATGTCGGGGTGCGTATTGCCTCACTCAGCTACGCTTCCCTGCTTGAAATCTATCTGGTACGCGAGGCCCTGGAAGGTATGGCCGCGCGTCTGGCCGCGCTCTACATGACAGGTGAAGAAGTCGCCGGCCTCAAAGCGCTGCTTGCCAACCACGAGCAGGACGAAGCGCTACAGGCCGATACCGCGTACTTCCAGCAGGAGGGCAATCTCGACTTCCACTATCGCGTCATTCACGGCAGCCATAACACCGCCTTGACCGAATTGCTGATCGGCGAGCTCTATCACCGTATCCGCATGTATCGTTATCAGATTAGCGCTTACGCCAATCGACCGCAGAAGGCCTTTGGCGAACATCAGCGCATTGTTGAGGCCATCGAGGCGCGCGACGAAGATCTGGCCGAAATGCTCATGCGCCGCCATATCAGCTCAGCCCGTCAGAATATTGAGAAACACATGAAGGAGAATCCATGACGCAGACACTCACCGCTGGCGGCCGTTTCCGCCTTGCCATCCGCGAAGAAAAGCCCCTGCAGATCATCGGCACGGTCAACGCCTATGTGGCGATGATGGCCAGGCAGACCGGCTACCGCGCGATCTACCTGTCGGGCGCGGGCGTCTCCAACTATTCCTATGGCCTGCCGGATCTCGGCATGACATCCCTGGATGACGTGCTCACCGACGTGCGTCGCATCACAGCCCAGGTGGATACGCCCTTGCTGGTGGACATTGATACCGGCTGGGGTGGCGCGTTTAACATCGCCCGCTCAGTGAAACTGATGATTGCCGCGGGTGCTGCCGCGGTGCATATCGAGGACCAGGTTGCGGCCAAACGCTGCGGTCATCGCCCGAACAAGGAAATCGTGTCAAAAGAAGAAATGGTCGACCGCGTCAAAGCGGCAGTGGATGCTAAAACCGATCCGGATTTTGTGCTGATGGCGCGCACCGATGCGCTGCAGGTCGAGGGTTTGGCGGGCGTTATCGATCGTGCCTGCGCTTTCGCCGAAGCGGGTGCCGACGCTATCTTTGCCGAGGCGATGACCGATATCACGATGTACAAACAGGTCTGCGACGCGGTGAAGATCCCGGTCCTGGCGAACTTGACCGAATTCGGCACTACCCCCTACTACCTGCGCGAGGAGCTCGGTGCCCAGGGTATTGCGATGGTGCTGTATCCGCTGTCACCAACCCGCGCCATGCAGAAGGCGGCCTTGGACGTGCTGCAAGCCA
>JANOXY010000297.1:0-1922 GCA_031418675.1 Pseudomonadota bacterium | reverse complement strand
GCATGTTCAGCGCTTCGTACAGTTCATAATCGCGTTCCGCCAATGGTCCCTGCTCGGTGTCGTTTTTATCGTCGTCCGTAGCGGCAGAGGATTTGGGCGCAGTGCCCTTGTCTTTGTCGGTGACCGGATTGGCGAGGTGCCTGCTCAGATCGGCTTCCTTGATGATTTCGCTGCTGGCGGTATTAATCGTCGAGACCTTGACCTTGTCGATGACGATGTCGGGTTTGATACCTTCTGCCTGAATAGAGCGGCCATTGGGCGTGAAGTAGCGCGCGGTGGTGAGCTTGAGTGCAGAGCGATTGTTCAACGGCAGGATGGTCTGCACCGAGCCCTTGCCAAAACTGCGACGCCCCATGATCAGCGCACGACCGCTGTCCTGTAACGCCCCGGCGACGATCTCGGATGCTGAGGCTGAGCCTTCGTTGATCAAGACAATGAGCGGTGCGCCGTTCAGCGCATCGGGCGGTTTGGCCGAAAATTCCAGCTTCGAATCTGCCACGCGTCCGTCGGTATATACGATACGGCCGGATTCGAGAAAAGTATCGGCAATGGATACGGCAGCGCCGAGGATGCCGCCAGGATTGTTGCGCAGGTCCAGGATTAGACCATTTAATTTGTCGCCAGCCTTTTGTTTGAGCTCTGCAACTTGTTTGAGTACGTCGTCGCCGGTTGCGGCCTGGAACTGCGAGACGCGGATATAACCGTATCCGGGATCCAGCATACGACTGCGCACACTCGCGACCTTGATCAACGCCCGTGTCAGTTTGAACTCCAGCGGTTTCGGTTCACCTTCGCGCACGATAGTCAGTGTGATATCGGTGCCGGGTTTACCACGCATGATCTTCACCGCATCGTTGATCGCCATACCTTTCACCAGGACCTCGTCGAGTTTGACGATGGTGTCTCCGGCCTGCACGCCGGCTTGCTGAGCGGGCGTGTCGTCGATAGGAGAAATGACCTTCATGAAGCCTTCCTCCATTCCAACTTCGATGCCCAGGCCGCCAAATTCGCCCGAGGTTCCTTCTTGCAGATCGTTGAAGTCATCGGCGTCGAGATAGGAAGAATGGGGGTCGAGCCCGGACAACATGCCTCGCATGGCGTTTTCAAAGAGTTTTTTGTCGTCGATGGCCTCAACATAATCGCTCTTAATCTTGTGTAGAACTTCGACTAATACGCGGATGTCGTCTACTGGAATCGCCTCGGGCGGCACGACTTTGCTGGCGGTCTGAGCGCTTTCACTGTTGTTCTCGGCGTCGGTGCTTTCAGCCGGGGTTGCCGTCGTCGGGGGTGAGCTCGCCGGTGCGGTGTTCGGTGCGGTCGTGGGGTTGGCGCTTTCTTGCGCGACGGCCGACAGCGTGAGCAGGGCGGTCAGCGCCAGCATCGTTAGGACGCAGCGCACGTTTAACTTCGGCATGGGCAGAGTTCACTCATGGTTCGTAAGTCGGTATGGGGGCTGTGCAGGTGACGAGTTCCGCACGCGCCTGCACAGCCTTGCAGCATACCGGCAGCCTGCCTGAGGGTATAGACCGCAGGCTTGTACTCGCAGGCCTGGTTTTATGCGGCGTGGTGCTGGCGATCGCGCAAGGCGACGAGAGGCCGACCGGTCATCTCGCGCGGAATCGCGATGTCCATCAAGGCCAATAGGGTCGGTGCGATATCGGCGAGGCTACCGTCGTCGCTCATCGTTGCGTCGCGCCCAACGTAGATCAGCGGCACCAGATTGCTGGTGTGGGCAGTGTGTGGTTCATGGGTGCCGTGCGCGTGATCGGATTCACGCATTTTTTCCGCGTTGCCATGGTCGGAGGTGACCAGCACATCCACACCATGGGCTGCGGCCGCCGCGAGTACGCGCCCAAGACAGCTATCGAGTACCTCGATGCACGCGACTGTCGCATCGAAGTGGCCGGTATGGCCGACCATAT
>JANOXY010000296.1:0-24709 GCA_031418675.1 Pseudomonadota bacterium | reverse complement strand
ACGACTTCAAATACACCGCGCCCACGTTTGCGCATGGGATCGGCCAGCGCAAAGAGCTCGTCGCGCAGGGCAAAGGTACCCGGCACCGGCCGCCCGTCGGGCACACGATGACCGAGCACACGGGAACTGGAAAACCCCAGGGCGCCGGCCGCGATGGCTTCATCGACGGTCTTGACCATGACGTCCAGTTCGTCGGCCGTGGGATGCGCATCACTATCGATGGAACGCTCGCCCATGCCGTAAAAACGTACCGCGCAATGGCCGACCATACCACCCAGATTGATACCCTTGGGCATGGCGTCCAAGGCGTCGTAGTACTCACCATAGGACTGCCAGTTCCAGTCCAGTCCGCGCATGATGGAATCGGCAGGAATGTCTTCCACCGATTCCATGAGCTTGGCGAGCAGCTCGTGATCCTTGGGCTTGACCGGCGCAAAAGTCACGCCGCAGTTACCGACCACCACCGAAGTCACCCCATGCCAGCAGGAAGAACTGCAGATCGCATCCCACGCCACTTGCGCATCGAGATGGCTGTGGATATCAACAAAACCGGGCGTGACCACGCGCCCGCTGGCATCGATGGTGCGTGTCGCGCTGCCACTGAGCTTGCCTATCTCCACAACCCGTTCGCCGACGATGCCAACATCGGCGCGTTGCGCCGGCGCGCCGCTGCCATCGATGACAGTGCCGCCCTTGATGATGATGTCGAAGCTAGGCATGACAGCGCGTCTCCCGCAGATCAGAATGGTTTCAGTCTAGTGTATCGATGAACCGGAATCGGCCTCCCTATTCGGGGGGAATCTCCGCCGATAAAACCCCGCTCGCCAACAAGGCCGTCACGTCGTCCTGGGAGCGGCCCAGCCAGTCGCGCAGCACCTCGTGGTTGTGCTCCCCGCGATAGGGTGCTGGCCCGCGCACGCAGGCTTGCGCGTCACTGAAGTGGTAGGGCGCCTGGGTGGTGGGTCGTGTGCCACCGATACGATCGTCAATTTGTGCGATAACGTTACGCGGTCCGACACTCGGATTGGTGTGCACCGCTTCCCGCCACGGCCGTACTCGGCCCCAGGCAAGATTGACCTCATCGAGCATGGTGGTCACCGCCTCCCAGCTGGGAAACGATCCCAGGAAGGTCGCGAGCGCCGCGCGGCGCCCGTCCTCATCACCGGGATCGGCCAAGCCACCGCGTTTTGACAAGGTGCGCCATAAAAATTTGAAGGTTGTCGCGATCACCAGGCGGCCACCGGCTACCGTCCACACTTCGCCGCTGCCCGCCGGTGGTGTATCACCGGATAACACCATCGATAAAAAATCGTCGTGGTAGAACTGGGTATTTACCATTGCCAGATCGATGTGCTGGCCACGCCCGGTGCGGGTTGCCATCACCATCGCCGACAACACACCGATGACGCCGTGCACGGCCGCGGTGGTGTCGGCCTGGGAAATGGGGAAATCCACCGCGCGGTTACGGCCCAGCTCGGCAAAACGATCGATGAGCCCACTCTCGGCATGTAATACCGGCGCGTAGGCGGCGCGATCACGCTCCGGGCCGGTCTGACCAAAACCCGAGATCGACAACATGATGAGACTGGGTTTGCGCGCTGACAGCGTGGCCCAGTCCAGACCAAAACGCGCCATCACACCGGGGCGAAAATTTTCCACCAGGATGTCGGCGACATCGATCATCTCGAGTAACAGCGCGCTGGCACCGGGTGCCTTCAGATCAACGCAGATATTGCGCTTGCCGGCGTTGTGCTGGGTGAAATGACTGGCGAGATTGCCGATGCGGCTGCCGTAGGCACGGGTCATGTCACCATCGGGTGGCTCGACCTTGACCACATCGGCACCCAGATCCGACAGGATGCGCGTGGCAAATGGCCCCGACAAAGCACGGGTCAAATCGAGCACCTTTGTGCCTGCCAGTGGAAACGCCATGGGAGCCTGCCTTGAACGGTGATGGGTGTGGAAGGGCGGTCAATTTAACCGCGCGCTGGGTCGAACACGAGTCCCGCGATTTGATATGGGATGTGCGCCCGTATCGGGTGGCATTTTGCTGCCGTCTGATCGGAGAAAACCATCCTGCATCAGGACGGCAAGATACAACGCAGGCTTGCGCAGCCCGGCACGATGTCAGTCCAGCGCTCGATGTCCATCATCACTTCGATCAGGGTCGCGGGTTCGCACACCAGGGACAAATCACCACGCCGGGTACTGAGCACGCTGGCCAGTTCGGCGATACCAGGGGCATGGGCGACCAATAACAAGCGCTCAACATCGCCACCGTCTTGGCGCAGCAGATCCAACATGCTGTGGGGATCGGCGTTGTACAGCGATGGGCGCAGGCTCAGCTTGGTCTTCCAGCCGGCGGCGGAACACAGGCCCTGGGCGGTTTGTTGTGCGCGCAGGGCGCTGGAACAGAGAATGCGTTGCGCCACCCAGCCGTCTGCGCGCAAGCGCTCACCCAGTGCACTGGCCTGCGCCTGGCCACGCGCTGTCAGCGCCCGTTGACTGTCGTCGATCGTGTCCGCCATGGCGACGGCTTCCGCATGGCGCAGCAATGTTAAGGATTTCATCCGTGCAGCTCCTTGGTTGTGATCTTGGATTGTAAGAAAGCCGGCCCCTGAGTTCACCTTGCAAGTTCGATTCACGCCTCGCTACTATCCCGCTCAAACAACTCTTAGCCCCCACGGCATCATTCAAGCGCAAGGAACTCTAACGTGTCGAATACCGAACTCTCGCTGGGCGCACGCCGCGCCGCGTGGCGCGCATCTGTCAGGGAAGAAGTGCTGTGGCCAGCACAACGTATCTGCGACCCCCATCATCATCTGTGGGGTCACGCCGACGACGAGTATTACGCCGCACAGCTGGCCGCCGACATTGGTGATGGTCATAACGTTCTTAAAACCATCTATGTCGAATGCGAATGGGCCTATCGCAGCAGCGGGCCAGCGGAAATGGCGAGCGTCGGTGAAACCGAATTTGTGGTCGCGCAGGACGAGATCCTGCGCGGGCAGCTCGGTCACTCGGTGATCGCCGGCATTATCGCCTTTGCTGATCTTCGTCTGGGCGCGGCGGTCAAGCCGGTGCTCGATGCCCACCGCGCAGCGGGCGGTGGACGCTTCTGCGGTGTGCGCCATTCCGTTGCCTGGGATGCCAGCCCCGACATCTTCAATCACCATCTCGAACCACCGCCCCATCTGCTGCTGGATCCAAAGTTTTTAGAAGGTGTGCGTACGCTTGGCGAACAGCAGCTGTGTTTTGACGTGTGGGCTTTCCATAGCCAGTTATCCGAAGTGACTGAACTCGCTCGTCGTGTGCCGGGCACCACCATCGTGCTCGATCATCTCGGCGCGCCGCTGGGTGTGGGGCCCTATGCAGGGCGACGTGAGGAGGTATTGGCCCATTGCCGTAACGAATTGCAAGCGTTTGCGAAACTACCCAACGCGCGCCTCAAGCTCGGCGGTATTGGCATGACGACCTACGGCAATGGCTGGCACAAACAAGCGCAACCGCCAAGCTCGCAGGACATCGTCGCGCGCTGGGGTGATTTCATGCGCTGGTGCATAGACTGCTTCGGCCCGACGCGGGTGATGTTCGAATCGAACTTCCCACCGGACCACCGTTCCTGCAGCTATCGCAGCTTGTGGAATGCCTATAAACGCATCGCCGAGCCCTACAACCAGGCGGAACGGGACCTGATGTTTCATGACACGGCGCTGACGACCTATCGCTTGTAAGGGCCCTGGTCAATCACCCGCGTCAATTCGGCGCGTCAGCGTGGGTGATTGCGGCAAGGCGCGTTGCGCGGGCAAGGACTAACGCCCGCCGACACTAGTCAACGTCAACCTTGGCGGCGAACTGCGCGAGATTGATGTTCTCGCCGATCAAAAGATCACTGCGCTTCATGAAACGCGGCACGAAGAACCACACCAGCAAGGGCAGAACGATCAGCGATAACAGCATATTGATCAGCATCACGGCCACCAGCAGGATACCCATGTCGGCCATGAATTTCAGATCAGACAGGAAATACCACGGCACGATGCCGATCAACATGATGGTGGCGGTAAACATGATCGCTTTACCGGTGGTGGTCATGGCCGCAATGATCGCCTTCTTAACATCGTGATCATGGGCGGAATACTCCTCGCAGATCCGCGATAGCAGATAAATGCCGTAGTCGATGCCCACTCCGACGCCCATCACGGCGACGATACCGGCGTTGACATCCAAACCCACGCCCAGCATCTGCATCGCCGCGACCAGATAGATATTGGATAGATTGACCGGGATCAGCAGAATGAGGGCGGCAACCCACGAGCGATAGGCCCACACCGCCAGCACCATCACTGCGAGGTTGACCATCACCATAATGATCGTGTGATAACGCTCGACCACATTGTTCATGGCCTGCTGCAGCGCGATCACGCCGGTGGCGAGCCGCACGGTGAATTCCGGGTGCTCGACGCCGACCGTCGCGACAGCGCGTTGCGCTGCGGCCCGCGCGCGGTCGACGGTCTCCTGCTTGTTGTCCTTGTACCAGGCCGAAACCGTCGAGTCCTGAAATCCGAAATCGGCGAGATGACCGAAATTGAGTGTATTCGTACCCAATTGGGTGCCGAAGGAGAGCGCGTGGACGACCTCGGGCGACAGGTCGAATTGAACCCACTTGGGATTTCCGCCGGCCAGCAAACGACAGGTCTCGGCCATATAGTCGGAAAAGGACAGGGTTGCCCGTGGCGCGATCATCGGATCGGCTTCAAGCAGGCGCTGTAGTTGCGCACGCACCTCGACGGTCTCTGGCTGGGAGGCAATGCGATGATCGATATCGCGCTGGCGCGCTTCGAGCACGATCTCCAGCGTATTTGAGCCCGGAAAGTGTGCGTTCACGGCGCGCACGCCGGTGTTGAATTCAGAATCGGGCCACAGCAGGTTGCTACCTTCGACCGGGTTGCCGATCTTGATCTGACTGCTGAGGTTCAGCGCATAGGCGCTGATTAACAGCACCACCAATGCGGTCCAGTTAGCAGCTCGACCAAAGGTCAGATGCGCCATGCGGTGCAGTAAGCGGTCTTGCAACAGGTGGATACCGGACTCACGGTCCCGGCCGCCGATGATCTTGTCCATGTTGTGCGGCACCGGTAGATAAGACAGCAGAATTGCGCATAGGAACACGCCCGTCGGGATGATCCACAGCGCCCACATGCCACAGAAGATCGCATGGTTGGTCATGGTGCGGATCGGTGCGATGGCGATGAAAACAATGCCACAAACGTCTGTCATGATGCCGAGTACCGACGGCGCCATCATCAGTCCCATGGTGATTTCCGCGGCCTTCACGCGATCTTTCAAGTGCAGCAGCACTTCGTAATAACGCTCGATGAATTGCACGCAGTGCGAAAACGAGCGCGCCACCAGCAACAACGGCACGATCATGAGTAAGGGCTCGATGGGGCGCCCGAGCCAGCCGATAAAGCCGAAACCCCAGAGCCCGGCCATCAAGGTGCACACTACCGGTGTGAGGACACCAGCGACGTTGCGCATGTAGAACACCAGCGCTAACACCAGCGCGGCAATCGTCACGCCGAAAATGCGATAGGTCTGGTGCTGGAGTTTGTAAACCCAGGCGGTCAACACCGGCTGGCCCACCAGATAGATCTCGTGATCATCATCGCGCGCTGCCTCGACCAGCTTCTGCACGTAGGCAAAGGACTGGCCGTAGTCGAGCGTGTCCTGAAAGGAAGCATTGATTAATGTCGCGCTCTCATCGGCAGAGATGTAAAACGTGCGCGCGTTGATCGACATGTTCACGCGGCGTCTGAAGTCCTGCATTTCCGCAGCCGTACGCGGCACGAAGTTGTCCATCACGGGCTGGGTATCGACGCCGTCGGAGGTAGCCTCGGCGTAGCGCAGTTTTTCGGTCGCGATCGAGATGATCTGGTCGTGGTCTATGCCCGGTGCGCGATCGATATCGCGTGTCAGGTTCCAGACCTTATGCAAGGTTTCAGCGTGGTAGATGTCACCGTGTTTGCGCTTGACCATCAGCGACATAGTCATCGGGTTGCCGAATCGCGGATGCGCCAGATACAGTTTGACGAAGGGGTCGTCGCGCGGCAGCAGGTCCTTGAACACGGTGCGGATCTGTACCCTCGGCAGGCCACCCATGAAGATCAAGGTGAGGATTAAGAATGCGATGGTCACCGCGCCACGGCGCTGCATGATCCAATGGGCAAGTCGAAAATTCATTGGGCAGCGCCTTTTATCGATAAGTGTGTGATGGGCAGGTCGCAACCGCGCGTCGGGGAAAAATAACCACCCTCGCGGGGCAGGCGAGCATAGCTGACATTAAGTAGGAGCGTCGCCAACACGCGTGCTTGCGGCATGTGGTCGGCTATGGTTACAGCATTTCTATAAACAACGTTGCCGACAGCGCGTGCAGGGTGGCCAGCTGCGCTTCGACCTCGTAGCGGATTGACTAGCCCCAAAGTCGAGAAGAGCGCAATTTGATCGTCCGCGCCGCCGCGCTGACCACCTGGCGAAGGTGGAAGCGGTGCTCAGTTTCCCGTCAAAAAACGATCGAGGAATTCGCGCACACAGCCATCGCCACCGATCTTGCTCAAGACCACATCGCAGGCGGCGAGCACTGGCGCGGTGGCGTCGGCCGGACAGGCCGATAAGCCCACGGCGAGTATCACCGGCAGATCGTTGACGTCGTCACCGACGTAAGCGACCTGCTCCAAGCCGATGGCGAGCTCACGACACCAGCTATTCAGCACGTCCAATTTGGGTGCCTGGCCGACATAACAGCGTGTCACACCCATCATTTCCGCGCGCTTGCTAATCATGCCGTCGACCAGACTGTGGCTGATGATGCCCACGTGCAGACCGCGCTCCACGGCACGCTTCACCCCCAGGCCATCCTTGGCGTTGAACTTGCGGAATTGTTCGCCCGACCCCAATACATAAATACCACCATCGGTAAGGGTGCCATCGACGTCGAGCGCCAGCAGCTTGATGTTTTTGCCATCTTTGTTCATGTCGATGTGCAGCGCCGGCCCTCAGGCCGGCTCCAGTTCCGCTGGTGTCTGCGTCGTCGCCAAGACCAGCACTTCGCCCGTTGCGCCATCGATAGTGATCTCTGCACCGTCTTCCACCAGGTTCATGGCGTGGCGCAGCAGCACCGAGGGCAGACCATACTCGCGCGACAGACACGCGCCGTGGGCCAACAAACCTCCGGTTTCGAGCACCAGCCCGCTGATGATGGAGAACACCGGGGCCCAACCGGGATCAGTGCTGTTGGTGATGAGAATGTCGCCTTTTTGCACGCGGCCAATATCGGCAAGATTGGGCACGATGCGTGCGATGCCGGTGGTACGCCCCACCGCTGTGCCCAACCCACGTAATCCCGCCCCTTCGACTTGATCACCAACAAGGGCTTCGGTGCGCGCCTTGACCTCCATGACCGAACTGCCCACCAGATAAGGCGGCGTATATTCTTCGCGACGATTGCGGCGATGGAAAACACGCTTGCGTGCCACGATCTTGGCTTCTGCCAGCGGCCGCGAGCCACGGCCTTCGAGCAAATCGTAGAGCTCGTGCTGGGTGAGAAAAAAGAAATCGTCCGCTTCTTTGAGCAGACCACGCTCGACCATGCGCCGCCCCAATTCGGCAAATACCTTTTTGGTCTGAAAGGTGATGCGATCGTAATAGTGGCGCTCATCATCACGCTGGATCATGAATTTGATCACGTAGTTGAGCAGGCCGGTGAAGAGTCTGGCTTTGATGGCGCCAAAGGGCTTGGCGCGAATATTGGCCAATACTTCAGCCGTGGCCGCTTCGCGGTTGGCCACCAGGCGCTGCTCGGTCTGCTCCGGTGTTACGCTTTGATCGCCCGCCAGATAGGCACGCAGCATGCGGTAATCGATGGCAACATCTTCTATGCGCCGTGAGTAATAGTAGTCGCGGTCCTGGTGGCCGCGGTGACCATGTTCACGCAGGAACTCACGATACTTCTCCAGAAAGGCGCGACCTTCGGCGCTGTCTGCCGCTTCGGCAAAAAATGCCGGCCCATCAATCTTGCGGAACAAAGCCAGCAAAGCGGGTGAGCGGCGAATGAAATCGGCGAGATGCCATTGGGCGCGACTCTCCTGCACCATGAGGGTATTGGGCATGCCGCTGATCAAGTCCTGGTAGGCCGATGCATTGGAACCGTCGTACCACCTCTTGAGTGCCACAGCGAGGGTGCCAAGCGCGCCCACCGCCCAGAAATTAAAACCCGCCCACAGGGTCAGCACCCACTCGTCGGCCAGCGCGCGGGTCTTTTTGATCTGGGTGTGCAGCTCATCGTCGGTCAGCTTGCGCAGTTGCTCGGGGCTCGGGCCATTGGCTTCGGCGACGCGGTGCTTGAGATAGTGGTACACGCCGCCCGGTTTGTCCGACAGCCAATGGAACACACCAGTCTTCGGTTCCAGCACATGCAGGCGCAGCATCATGCGCGCAAATTTATAGCGATTGAATTTGGCCGCGCGCAATTCGCCGTCCCAGTTATGGGGCACATAGTCGTAGTTGCGCAGCTGCGACGGCAGCGACAGGACGTTCCATTCTTTTTCGATATCGCAGTTGAAAAAGGCCGTGGCGCGGCGGTATTTGAAGATCAGTCGCCCCGCCAGCTCGGGAAAGCCGTAGACCTTATTGGTGTGGTCGTGCACACACTGAAACTCACCGCCCACGCGCACCGAGTAATACAAGGGTGTCACGCCGCCGGTCAGGAAATCGTCGGCCCAGGTGCTGGTCCATACGGTCTTGTCGTCATGACGTGCGGGCACCGCGGCATTGATGTCTTCATCCCAGGTGAATTCAACACCGGTCACCCGGCGTGACTGCAACAGATGGAATTGATCGTCGGCATAGGCCCACTCGATGTCCTGGGGCAGGCCATCGTAGTAGTCCATGACGCGCCGGCCGAGATCAGCCAGGCGACTGACCTGGCCATCGTCGAGGCAGAATTTTTCCTGTAGAGCGGCAGGCACTTCCAACTTGACGGTGCCAACACCCTCGGGGTTACGCACGATCTGTACTTCCTTGCTGCCCAGGGTGCGCGCCTTTACGCGCAGATCACCACGGTCGACAACAAATTCATCGGGCGTCAGGATGCCCGACACCACACCTTCGCCCAGGCCCCAGCTGGCGTTGATAACAAACTCATCGGTACGGGTATTGAGCGGATTGGCAGTGAACATCACTCCGGCCGTTTCCGCCGCGACCATGCGCTGGATCACCACAGCCAGTTGTGCCTCGTGGTGGGCATAACCTTTGTCATGGCGATAGTGGATAGCACGCGCATTCCACAACGATGCCCAACAGCGACGCACGGCGTCCAACACGCCGGCATCACCCTCGATATCGAGGAAGGTATCGTGCAAACCAGCGAAAGAGGCTTCGGCCAGATCCTCGGCCGTACCGGAAGAGCGCACTGCAACCAGGGCGCTGGCGTTAGATCCGCGTCCAGCCCCTAGGCCGGCATAAGCCGCACAAATCGCGCTGGCGAGGTCGGTTGGCACCGAGGTCCCACAAATCAAGCCGCGGATGGTCTGCGCTTGTGCTTCAAGATTTGCGGCATGACTGTAGTCAGCGCTCGCAAGGATGCTCGTAATCTGGGCTTGCAAACTGCGCATGAACTCGCGATAGCCGGCGGTCGAGATCGAAAATCCTTCGGGCACCGGGAATCCCGCCTTGACCAAGCGCCCGAGGCTGGCCGCTTTGCCACCCACCAGGGCGTGATCACTCGCGGTTGCGTCGTCGAAGCGCACCACGTAGGCATTGTTGTCCATTGGTCTCTCCCCGGTTCAAGGCTCACGCACGCTGAAGCCAGCGCAGCAGCGTTTGCCAACATTCTTAATGATTGAGTCTGGAGTCCACGTCCCGAACGCTGCAGGGAAATGGCAATCATCGCGTGCCGCCAGGATCGGCGCACACGAGGTGTGGCGCATGCTGCTTTGCGCGCGTGATCAATGTCAACGAGGCCAGGCCAGCGATGGACCTGGTGCGGAGAAAGCCACTCCATGGGGCAGATCAATGCATGACCTTACGGGTAGGAGGTCGTGGAACGCTCGGCATCATCATGGAGCGCGAGGCGGTCGAAACTTGATCCCACGCAAGATGGCGCTACCGATGGCGAACTAAGCTCGCGCGACTAAAAACAACGAATATCGAACTCGCCATGCAGACCCATTCGGCACCAACCTACCGCACGACGTTTTCACCGCGACGCCTGTGGTGGATTCTCGCAGTCAGCATGCTGGTGATGTTCGCCACCTTGTTATTGTTCGGGCGCGAGATCTATCACCAGGCCCCGCCTATTCCCACCCGTGTGGTGTCGACCGGCGGCGAGACCTTGTTCACGCGCGCACACATCGAACGCGGCCAGAACGTCTGGCAAAGCACCGGCGGCATGCAGCAGGGCTCGGTGTGGGGACATGGCAGTTATCTGGCACCCGACTGGAGTGCCGATTGGTTGCAGCGTGAAGCACAAGCGCTGCTGCGCGCCATGGCTGGCCCGTCAGCAGACCAACTGTCGCCGCAACAAGCAGCGATCAATGCCGTGATGCTGCGCGAGGAGATGCGATGCAATACCTATGACGCCGGCACGGGCACCATCACGGTCAGCGACACGCGCGCAGGCGCGATTCGGCGGGTCGCCAGCCACTATCAAGCGCTGTTCCAGGGCAGCGATGCGCCAGCGCTGGCCCTGCGCCGGGATTACGCCTTTCCACTGCACGCGGTATTAAACGCCAGCGAGAGTCACGACCTCACGGCGTTTTTTTTCTGGACCGCATGGGCCGCCGTGACCAATCGCCCCGCTCAGGACATCACCTATACCAGCAACTGGCCCCACGAACCGCTGGTGGGCAATACACCCACCGCTGGGGTCTTGCTGTGGAGCCTGTTTTCAGTGGTGTTGCTGCTGGCCGGCATCGGCAGCCTGGTGTGGTACTACGCACGCCAATACGACGTCTGGCGTGCCGATATGGAGCCCGAAGAAGGTTATGCACGCAGCGATGCGATGGCCAGCATGCGCCTGACGCCGTCCATGGCTGCAACGGCCAAGTACTTCTGGGTCGTGGGCGCTTTGATCGTGGTGCAGGTGCTGCTCGGTATTATCACCGCCCACTACGGCGTCGAAGGGCAAGGACTGTACGGACTGCCTTTGGTCGACTACTTGCCCTACGCCGTCACCCGCACCTGGCACACGCAGCTGGCGGTGTTATGGATCGCCACCGCCTGGCTGGCGACCGGCCTTTATGTCGCGCCGCTGCTGTCGGGTCATGAACCGAAGTACCAGCGCTTCGGTGTGAATTTTCTGTTTGTGAGTCTGCTGCTCATCGTGATCGGATCGTTTGCCGGCCAATGGCTGGCAGTGCATCGCCACATTCCCGATCTGGGCATCAATTTCTGGTTCGGCCACCAGGGTTATGAGTACATCGACCTGGGGCGCTTCTGGCAGATCTACCTGTTCATCGGTCTCTTGCTGTGGATGACGCTGATGCTGCGTGCGCTGTGGCCAGCGATGAAAGATCAGCACAGCGGCTCGCTGGTGTTTATGGTGGTGATTGCGACGGTTTCCATCGGCTTGCTCTACGGCGCAGGTTTGATGTGGGGCCAGCATACGCACATCAGCATCATGGACTACTGGCGCTGGTGGGTCGTGCACCTGTGGGTGGAAGGTGTGTTTGAAGTGTTTGCCACGGCCATCGTCGCCGCCCTGTTTGTGCGCATGGGGCTGTTGCGAGTGTCGGTCGCGACGGTGTCGGTATTGTTTGCCACCATCATTTTCCTCAGCGGTGGTGTCTTGGGCACCTTCCATCATTTGTACTGGAGCGGCACACCGATCGCCGTGCTGGCCCTGGGCTCGGTGTTCTCGGCACTGGAAGTGGTGCCGCTGATGGTGGTCGGCTTCGAAGCCTACAGCCATGCGCGCACGACCAAACAGGTGTTATGGGAGCAGGCCTATCACTGGCCCTTCATGTTTTTCGCGGCGGTGCTGTTCTGGAACATGGTCGGCGCCGGCGTGTTCGGTTTTCTTATCAACCCACCGATAGCGCTGTATTACATGCAGGGCCTGAACACCACCGCCAACCACGGCCACGCTGCACTGTTTGGCGTTTACGGCATGCTCGGTATCGGCTTGATGCTCTATTGCATGCGTGGATTGACCGATGTGACACGCTGGCATACGGGCTATCTGAAGCTCGCATTCTGGTGTTTGAACATCGGCCTGGCGATGATGACTTTCCTGTCCTTACTGCCCCAGGGCATGTGGCAGGCCTATGCAAGCATGAAATACTCCTACGCCTATGCGCGCTCGGCGGAGTTTATGCACAGCGCCATCATGGAAGGATTTGTGTGGGCGCGCGTACCCGGTGATGTGGTGTTCTCCGTCGGGGTATTTGCCTTGGCAGCTTTCATGGTGAAAGCCTTTCTGCACAAAGCGGCCACTTGAACGCAACGCGCAACGGGTGCCTTCACCTTTCCTCCAAGCCACCGGACTCAGACCGGACAGCGCCAGCTGTGTCTCGCGCAGCGCGGTGTCCACGCTTTAGTGTTGCCGCCGGCATCGGGCCTCACGTCCATGAGGTGACCGCGGCCTTCGAATAGGCGAATATCGCAGCCAGTTCCAAGCGATGCGCCGCCAACGGAGATCCGCCATGACCACGCTCACCATGCGCAGCCTGCTTGCGGTACCGGCCGTGCGCCAGGAGTTTTTTGTCAAAGCCGCTGCCAGTGCCACGGATGCCTTGTTTCTTGATCTCGAAGACAGCGTGCCACCCGCCCAGAAGCTCGCCGCCCGTGACAACGCCGCAACAGCGCTAAACGACGTTGAGTGGGGCAATAAGCGCGTCCTGGTGCGTACCAATGCGCTGGATAGTGAATGGGCGTTTCGCGACATCGAGCAGCTCGGCACGCGCTGCCCGCGCCTCGATGGCTTCCTGGTGCCCAAGCTCGGCTCGGTCGATGAGATCCGTCATGTCGAGGCGCTGCTCACCGCGCTCGATCGTGAACGACCCGGCGATCGGCCACTGGAATTGCACATCCTCATTGAAACTGCGCTCGGCATGGCGCGCGTTGAAGCCATCCTCGAAGCGGCCACACGGCTGCTGTCAGTATCGTTTGGTGTCGGTGACTATTCCTTAAGCATGGGCGGTCAGGATCGCCTGGTGGGCGGTGCCAATAAACATTACGCCATGCTGTCCGACACCCTGCCGGGCACACCACGCGAACGCCATTGGAACGACCAATGGCATTTTGCCCTGGCGCGGGTTGCCAATGCCTGTCATGCCTTCGATGTCATGCCCATCGATGGGCCTTTCGGTAATTTCTCGGATCCAGAGGGCTACACCGCCGCGGCCGCGCGTGGCCGCGTGCTGGGTTACGCCGGCAAATGGGCGATACATCCCAGCCAGGTAGCGCTGGCCAACCAGGCCTACACACCCAATGCCGAAGAAGTGACGTGGGCCCAGGCGGTGTTGGTGGCGCTCGGTGCTGCGCAAAGCGAGGGCAAGGGCGCCGTAGCCATGAATGGCCAGCTGCTCGACATTGCTCACAAAAAGATTGCCCACCGGATTCTGGCGCGCGCCGGTGTTAACCAGGATGGTTCAAACAATGACGGCTGAGACGCGTCTGCCACTGGAAGGTGTGCGCGTGATCGATGTTGCGACCATGCTCGCGGCGCCGTTCTGTGCCGCACTGCTGGGTGACTTCGGCGCCGAAGTCATCAAGGTCGAAATGCCCGACGGTGGCGATCCCTTTCGTCGTTTTGGCACCATGACCGAGAGCGGTGCCAGTCTTAATTGGCTGAACGATGGTCGCAATAAAAAATCCATCACCCTCGATCTGCGCCAGCCGCGTGGTGCGGCGATCCTGAAACGACTGGTGGCCGACTGCGACATCCTGGTCGAGAACTTCCGGCCCGGTACCCTGGAGCGCTGGGATCTGGGTTATGAAACCTTGAAGGCCATCAAACATGATTTGATTCTGGTGCGTATCTCGGCCTATGGACAGGACGGGCCCTATCGCGATCGCCCGGGCTTTGCCCGCATTGCTCACGCTTTTTCGGGGCTGGCTTATCTGGCGGGTGAGGCCGATGGACCACCCGTCACACCGGGTTCAACCTCCCTCGCGGATTACATCTCCGGCCTCTATGCGGCCTTCGGCGCTTTGTTGGCCTATACCGCCCGTGAGCGCTTCGGTGTGGGCCAGTTTGTTGATCTCGCGCTCTATGAAGGCATCTTTCGCATGCTGGACGAACTCGCGCCAGCCTACGGGCGTTCAGGTTTTGTGCGTGAACGCATGGGTGCCGACACCGTCAATGTTGTGCCCCACAGTCATTACCAGACCAGCGACGGCAAATGGGTGGCATTGGCCTGTTCGACGGACAAGATGTTTGAGCGTCTGGCGGCCGTCATGCAGCGTCCCGATCTGCTGGCCGCCGATCGCTTCGCGAGCATGGCACAGCGCATCGCCGCGCGCGCCGAGGTCAATGGCATCGTTGCTGACTGGATAGGCGCCCGCTCCCGTGATGAGGTGATGCGGTGTTGTCTCGCGGGTGAAGTGCCTATCGGCCCTTTGAACAGCATCGCCGATATATTTGCCGACCCGCAGTTCCTCGCGCGCGGGAATTTGTTAGCGGTGCAAGACCCGCGCGTGGGTGAGGTGGTGGTGCCCAATGTGGTGCCGCGGCTGTCGGCCACACCCGGCCGTCTCGCTTCCCTGGGGCCCGACCTGGGCCAGCACAATGAAGAGATCTATCGTGGCGGGCTGGGGATCAGTGCGGAGGAGTTCGTTGCCCTGCGTGCCGACGGCGTGATCTGAGCGCGGCCTTTTTTCACGAATACCTGCAGGGATGTCAACATGACTATCAGCGCGCCACGCCACATGACCCTGGTCGCGTTCCTGCAGGCGCAAAATTGTTCCAACTACACCGCTTCCTGGCGCCATCCGGCCAGTGCCTCGGATTTCACTACGCCTGAGTATTACCAGCGCATTGCGCGCGCGCTGGAAGCGGCAAAATTTGATCTCGCTTTTTTTGATGATCGGCTGGCGATGCCGGACATCTACAACGACGACTACAGCGAAACCGTGCGTCACGGCATCCGCGCCGTGAAGATGGACTTGCCGAGCATCCTTATGGCCATGGGCCTGGCAACACGACATCTGGGCTTGGGTGCAACCTATTCCACGACCTACTACGAGCCCTATCACATTGCCCGGGTGTTCGCGACCCTGGACCTCATGACGGGCGGCCGCGTGGCATGGAATGTGGTGACCTCCTTGAACGACGCCGAAGCAGCCAACTTTGGTCGTGAGCAAAAACTCGATCACGATCTGCGTTACGACCGCGCCGATGAGTTCATGGAAATCGTGCATGGTCTGTGGGACAGCTGGGAAGACGATGCCATCGTGCAGGACAAGGGTAGTGGTCTGTTTGCCGATCCGGCTAAGGTCCATCGCATTAACTATGAGGGCCAGTGGTTACGCGCGCGCGGTCCCTTGACCGTGCCCCGCTCTGCCCAGGGTCACCCAGTCATCATCCAGGCCGGTCAAAGTGGTCGAGGCCGCCGCTTCGCCGCCCGTTGGGCGGAGCTGGTGTTTGTCATCCATCCCAAGCTCGATCTTGCGCAACGCCACTATCGCGAGTTCAAACAGAGCGTCATGGCGCAGGGACGTGATCCCGCGATGGTGCGCATTACACCGGCTATCTACGCCGTGATCGGTGAGACCAGCGCCATGGCGGAAGACAAACGCGCGCTGATCGATGGCCTGGCCAAGCCCATCGATGCATTGACGCTGTTATCGGAAGTACTGAACTTCGATTTTGGTGCAAAAGCCATGGATGACGCCTTCACTGCCGAGGAGCTGGCCTCCGCCACCGGCCTGCAGGGCATCCTTGATCGCGTCATACAGTTGAGCGGGCGTGCCCATCCCACGGTGCGCGACTTCCTGCATTTCAGCGGGCGTGGCACCTTGCGTGAGCTTCCGACCTTCGTTGGCACGCCCGCAACCGTTGCCGATCAACTCGAAGAATGGTTCAGCAGCGAGGCCTGCGATGGTTTTGTGCTGGCCGCTACTCACATGCCAGGTGCCTACGAGGACTTCGCGCGGCTGGTGATCCCGGAACTGCAACGCCGCAATTTGTTTCGCCGCGACTATGCGGGCACCACGCTGCGCGAAACCCTGGGCTTTCGGCGGCCCGCGCGCGACGACTGGCGCGCACCTGCGCCGTGATCGCTCAACGTGGCGCGCTGACCAGCACCTGCTCCCGCTCCAGCGCCGCGATGCGATCCGCGTCGTAGCCCAGCACGCGGCTCAACACTTCGCCATTGTGTTGCCCGAGCAGGGGCGCCTGCATCTCGGGTAACTCTGGCAGGGCTGAAAATTTGAACGGAAAGCCCGGGATCTGAATTTCACCCAGAATAGGATCCTGCACCGTACGCACCATGCCACGGTCCAGGAAGTATTCGTTGTCCAGGGTCTCGATCGGCGAGAGCACCGGGCCGGCAGGCACACGTGCTGCTTCGAGCGCAGCCAACATCGCCTCGTTATCGGCAAAGGTCGCGGCCCAGGCTTCAATGATCTCGATCAAGATGTCCTGGTGGCGGGCACGTGCACCACCGTCGATAAATCGCGGGTCTTTTTCCAGATCGGCACGACCCAGCGCCTGACACATACCGGCCCACTGCAATTGCAGCACCGCAATCACGAAATAGCCGCTCGGCCCGCGGAACACACCAAAGGGCGCGATCATCTCGTGATGCGCACCCATGCGTTTGGGATCAAAACTCTCGCCCGCCACCGAACGACCATGCACGTTGTATTCGTGCATGTGATACATGGCATCAACCATGGACAAGTCCAGATACTGACCCTCACCGGTCTGGGCGCGATGGTAAAGCGCGTAACCAAGGGCGGCAAAACCATGCACACCGGCATTGGTGTCACACACACCGATACCGACGGGATGGGGCGGGCCATCACGCGGCCCGGTCATATGCATGAGGCCGCTGAAAGCCTGGGCAATCCAGTCATAGCCGGTTTTGTGGGAGAGTGTGCTTTGGCGACCGAATGCCGATACAGACGCCATGATGATGCGCGGATTGATGGCTTTGAGGCTCGCATAATCGAAGCCACGCTTTTCCATCACACCGGGACCAAAGTTCTCGATGACGATATCGACCTTGGTGACCAGTTCACGGATGATCTCCCGTGCAGTCGCACTTTTCAGATCGAGGCACAGACTCTGTTTGCCGCGGTTCTGTTGCACAAAGAAGCCACTGCGACCCTCGCGAATCACCGGCAATAAGCGGCCCGGGTCACCAACCGGCGCCTGCTCGACCTTGATGATCTCCGCACCCATCTCTGCCATCAGACGGGTGGCGGTCGGGCCCGCCAGGTATTGGGTGAAATCGAGTACCCGTATGCCGTTGAGTATCATGCCGATGTGTCCTTCTGGGATGATGATGAGCGCGACGGTGCGTTGAACACTGGGCAGCGACGCAGCGGACTCGCCGAGCTATCGACACACTGGGTCACAAGCGCACGCTGCAAGCTTACTATCCGTCCCGGTTCAGATCCCGTGCCGGCCGCTGTGAAATTCCCGGACACCCATTGTTCAAAGCGACATAAACTGCGTTAGCCTCAACGAGTGTCAGCCACTAAGCATCGAAGCACATGTCGTCGCAGGGAAATAGGCACTGGGGCCGGGTCTTGGCCCTCTATCGATACACGCTGCCGGCACTGGCTCGCGCACTGCGTACAAGCGTGCTGGCGAGCGGCGGTTTGCTCACGATGGTACCGGTCATGGCCGCAGAGACGCCCGCCACGGACATCCCTACCATCACGGTGCACGATCGCGCCGCTCGCCGTCACCTTCAACAGCTCGATTATCTTAAGCTGCCCATAAATGCGCGCGATTCACCGCTCGCGAGCGAGACCATTGATCGATCACTTATAGACAGCAGCGCCTACAAAGACCTCGGTGCGATACTCGACGTCGCGAGTTCGGCCCTGACCGTGGCGGCCGAAGGCGATAGCGTCAGTGACATCACTTTGCGCGGTTTTGGCAACACACCCTTGTATCGCAACGGCCTGAACGCCGCGCTGACATCGGGGCCGCAGAACAGCACCTTCAATATCGAGCGCATCGAGATTCTGAAAGGCCCGGACGGGGCCTTGTATGGCCCCGGTGAAGCGGGCGGCGCCGTCAACATCGTTACCAAGCAGCCCTCGCGGGTCGTCGCGCATAACTTTATTTCTGAATTCGGCGCCCCTGGTGCACGCAATTTCAGCGTCGACACCACCGGCCCCATGGGCAGTCACGACGCGCTGCGTTACCGCCTGGTCGCGGCCCGCGAAGAAGGTGACAGCTTCCGCGATTTCATCCAGCAGGATCGCTGGTTCGTCGCGCCCAGCCTGGCCTGGCAGATGACGCCGTCGCTGGATGTGGTCACCAACTTCGAATGGACCCGCGACCAGGGCCTGCACGACACCGGCGTGGTCATGCACCCTGCCCTGACAAAACTGCCGTCGTCACGTTTCCTCGGTGAAAGCACCGTCGGCGACGTCGATAGCCAAGGTTTCACCAGCCAGACCACCGCCACATTGGCGCTGGCGGAACAATGGGCGATGGAATTCCAGTTGCAAGGCCAGTACGGCGCGCTGGACGGCCTGGGTGTCGAGCCCGACGGTTTTGATGACGAGGGCCAACTCGAACGGCAATTGACCGCCAGCGACAACAGCGGTGAAGCCTGGGTCGCACAATTGGAAGTGGCCGGTCCGATAAGCTGGTTGGGACAATCCCACGATTTGGTATTTGGCTTGGAAGCCACCCGTCTGGTCGAAACGACCAACTATTTTGTGTCCGAGGTTGATGAAGACCCCTTCGGCCTCATGGCTCGCGCACCGCGCTACGGCCAGCCACTGCCGACCCTGTCGGCGGAACGACTATCGGTGGAGCGGCGCCAGCAGTTGTCTGCCTATGGTCAGGATCTGTGGAAGCTGGCCGAACACTGGCAAGCGTTGGGCGCCGTACGCATCGACCGTATCCGGCAACGGGGTTTTGATGTGCCCAGTGCCCAGCGTTTTGCCATGGGCGAAACCGCTGCCAATCCGCGTTTCAGTCTGGTCCATACCAGTGCCATGGGCCTGACCTGGTATGGCACCTACGGACAGGCCATCGAACCTAACGAAGGTTTGCAACCAGACGGCCGACCACTCGCCCCAACCACCGCCAAAACCGTGGAGACGGGTCTGCGTTACACGCCGAGTTCCGGTGCTTTTACCCTCGATGGGGCGCTGTTTGGCATCCGCCAGCGCAAGATCACGGTGACAGCGCCGGGTGCAGCGGGTTTCGAATTGCAGAACGGGCGCCAGCGCAGTGTCGGTGCCGATATCGAAGCGCATGTATTGCCGGTGCACGGCTTTTCCCTGACGCTCCAATACCATTGGCTGGACACAGCCCTGGGCGGTGACCCCCTGCTGCCCAAAGGCATTGCGGCGCTCAATGCACCGCGTCATCAAGCCGGCATCCTCGCGCTCTACGAGCCAGCAAAAACCCGCTATGGCGCGCTGGCGCTGGGCATGGCTGCGCGCTACGTCGGCCAACGTAACGCAAGTCTCGACGTGGAAGAACTGGGTCTGCGCTTAGGCGCCTACACGCGCGTGGATCTGTTTGCGCGCTGGCAAGTCCAACGCCACATCACCACGCTGTTGCGTATCGAAAATGTGTTGGACCAAGACTATATCCGCGGCAGCGATGGTGACGCCTTACACCTGCAACCCGGTGCACCGCTGGCGGTGTATGGCCAGTTGAGTTTGAGCTTTTGAACCCGCTTGCTTGAGCACCGGCGCCATGGCCAATCCCGGCCCTGGAGCGGGCATCTTCAGACGATCGTCAGATTGCTTGCGCATGATGACGCCTTTAATTCATAGCTTGATTGAGCAGCGATGCGACTGCTACTCGTAGAAGACTCGATGCGTCTGCGCAAGTCGCTGGCTGAAGGCCTGGGGCGGAGCGGTTTTGCAGTCGACAGTGTGGCCGATGGCAAAGAGGGCCTGCGCTATGCGCTGGGCATCGACTACGACGTGATGGTGCTCGACTTGATGCTCCCCGAAATGGACGGTCTGGCAGTACTACAGCAACTGCGTGAGGCTGGGCGCAATTTTCCGGTCCTGATCCTCTCAGCTCGGGATCAGGTCACCGATCGCATTCGCGGACTCGAACTCGGCGCGGACGACTATCTGGTCAAACCGTTTGTTTTCGATGAACTTCATGCACGCTTGCAAGCGCTCGTTCGGCGTCGTTATGAACAGCGCAATCCAAGCCTGCAGCTAGGCACGATTTCGCTCAATACCGCTTTGCATAGCGTCAGTTGCGCAAACATCGAGCTGGCGCTAACGCCCAATGAAACCGCCCTATTCGAGTTTCTGGCCTTGCGTCGCGGGCGGGTAGTATCCCTCACCAGTCTCGCCGATCACCTCTATGGTGGCGACGTCGCCGTCACACCCAATGCCATCGAAGCCCATGTCAGCGCTTTGCGTCGAAAGCTGCGGGCGGTCGGCGAACCGGACCTGATCAAAACCCGACGCGGCTTTGGTTACTGCATTGAATAGCGAGGCAGCCCATGACTCCATAGCAGCGCGTGTAAGTCGCCGCATGGTGCTGACCATAAGCGTCTTGCTCCTGGCTTTCGCGCTGGGTGTCGAAGTCTTGTTTGTGCAGCATCTGCGTAGCGAGTTTGACCGCACCTTGTTAGCCAAGGCACAAAGTTTGAGCGCCTTGCTGGAGCAGGATGAAGAAGGTGTCGATTTCGACTTCACGCCGGAAACCATGCCCGAGTTTGGCGCCGGCCCCAGCGCCGAGTATTTCGAACTATGGTTGGCGGGCTGGTCACACAGCCAACGGGCCGCCGCCCTCGGCGCTCATGAGCTACCGCGTTTTGAGCAGCGCACGCTGCAGCCGCGCTATCGCGATTTGTTATTGCCCGATGGCCGCGCCGGCCGTGCGGTGCAGCTCGACTTCCTGCCGCGTCTGGATCCCAAGGAGCGTCTCGATCCGGCCCAGGTCAAACGTCCGCCCGCAACGCTCGTCGCGGCCCGCGACCGCAGTCAGCTCGAACAACTGATAAACGGCCTGCGTACGGCGCTGGCCTTACTCGTGTGCAGTGGCATTGTCATCGCCGCCTACCTCGTGCGCCGCACTGTTCATCACGGCTTGCTGCCTCTGAAGGTCATACGTGCGCAACTCGCAAACCTGCATGCCACGACACTGCACGCGCGCCTGACCCTGCCGGATAACGCCGCTGAGCTTGCACCACTGGTTGCCCAGTTCAATATCTTGCTCGCTGACCTCGAGGATGCGTTTCGTCGCGAACAGGAATTTGCCGTTGCCGCCGCACACGAGCTGCGCACCCCGCTGGCCGAGATCCGCAGCCTCGCGGAAGTTGGCGCACGCTTCGCCGATGACCGTGCGCTGACCAGGGAATACTTCACGGACATCGTCGCGGCGGTCACACAGTTGGAGACGCTCGCGCGCAACCTGCTCGCTTTAGCCCGTCACGACAGCAGCAATGCCGACGAGCTGCAACTCGAAACCATCGATGTGGTTGCCGCCGTTCACCAGACCTGGCGCGCACTGGCAAGCAGCGCCGCCGCTCGCCAGCTGCAGTTACGTTACGGCGGTCCGGACGCTGTGTGTATTCGTTGTGATGGCAACACACTTGACCTGCTGTTACGCAACGTTGTCGGCAATGCCGTCGCCCACAGCCCTGCGGGCGCCACGATCACGATTGAATGTGATATCGATCATGCGGGTGTCACGCTGACGGTGGCCAATCCAGCGGGGCCGCTGCTGGCCAGCGACCTGCCACACCTTTTCGAGCGCTTCTGGCGCAAGGATGCTGCGCGTCGCGACGACGGCCATGCAGGCCTGGGCCTGGCACTGGTGCGGGCGTCCGCGACACGACTGGGTGTGCAAAGCACTGCACGCGTGGATGACGAGGGTCAATTCGTCTTGCAACTGGCGGGTTTCAAGGCAGTCGCAACGGGGGCGTGAAATCCCGTGCGTGAGCTGCGATCTTCAGGAGATCTTCAGAGCAGACTCAGCGTTGCAGCAGCGGTGCTCTTTAGAGTGGGTCACACCGGCAGCACAGTCCACGTGATTGTCCCGGCGATTATCCATGCCATCCCTAAGGAGAACTCCCGTGAAACCATTTCCCGCTTGCCCATTGCGTTTTGTCATCCCAACCGGCGCCTTGTTCGTCGGCTTCATGATGAATGCGTCAGCTGCGCCCTTCATACCGGATTTTTCGGCCGCCAGCTTCATCGCGGGCGCCGCCATCGATCACCCCTACTTTCCCCTGCTGACCAACTCGATCTATCGCTACGAAGGCCACACCGTCGACGAAGATAACGACCCCGTTGTCGAGGCATTTGAATTTTATGCGCCGACCGCCGGACCGACCATCTTCGGGGTGCAAACCACCACCCGCCTCGACCGCGCCTACGTTAATGGCTTGGTGGTCGAAGACACCTATGACCACTTTGCCCAGGACACCGCGGGTAACGTCTGGTACATGGGTGAAGACGTCACCAATTACATCTATGACAGCGAAGATCATTTGATCAATACCACTACGGCCAGCTCGTGGCGGGCCGGTGTGAACGGTGCGCTGCCGGGATTTCAGATGCCGGCCGATACCTCGCTGGGTGTGAATTACTACCAGGAAAAAGCCGATGCGGATCAGGCGATCGATCAAGCACGCACGCAAGGGCATCTCGATCAGGTGACGGTCGACTTCGGCACCTTTCATGATGTGCTGATGGTGTGGGAGGGCTCGGAAATCGATCCTGGCCAGGGCTACAAATACTATGCGCGCGGCTTCGGGCTCATCCTGGAAGACAAGCATCTGGATGCGCAGTTGCGCGTGCCGGAGTTCTCCCAGCAATTGGTCAGCGTGACGGCAGTGCCGATACCGGCCAGTCTGCCCTTGCTTGGCCCGGCCTTGCTCGGCGTTGTGGGTCTGCGTCGACGCGCCAAACCCTAAGGTTGCACATCAACACAGCGAGCGCGGTAGCGCGCTCGCTGTTGCGTGTTGCTCAGTTGTGCTTGTTGATAGCGAGAAATCTGCGCGCCGCGCCATTACTGGCCTCTAGCGCGCCATGGCTGCTGCCGCTCAGAAATGCGACCACATCCTGCTGGGCGATGGCATAGGGATAATCGGTGCCTGCAAAGACCTGCCCCGGTGCAAAGCGGGTGGCAAGATAGTCCAGATAGTCGACGTCATACACCAGGCTGTCGTAAAAACATTGGGCAGCGTAGTGTTGCGGCGGGTGGGGCAAGAGGCCGTTAAAACCGTCGCTGCTCAACCAACCCTGCTTGAGTCTATGGGTGAGCGGAACAACCGCACCACCGCCATGGCTGAAGCCGATGCGCAAAGCGGGATGACGTTCGAGCACGCCGGCGCGGATGAGGGTGATGGCGGCCAGGCCGGTGTCGAGCGGAAAGGCTGCGAAGGGCACGAGATCGGGAAAGGCCTGCAGACGCTCGGCGCCGATGGGATGCAGGGCGTGCACGAAGATCGCCAGCCCTAGCGCTGCGCACTCGGCAAAAAATTCCTCGAAGTGTGCTTCGCCAGGAAAAGCGCCGTTGATATTGCTGCCGATCTGGATGCCGGCAAAACCATCGCTTTTGATCCGTGCGAGTTCCGCCGTAGCCAAGGTCACATCCTGTAGTGGCACCATACCCAGGCCATGGAAGCGCGCTGGCGCACGCGCCACCATCTCCGCAATCTGATGATTCACATAGCGCGCGAGATCCAGGCCGTCACAGGGAGTAAACCAGTAGGACAGCAACTCCGGCATGGGCGACAAAGCCTGTGCCCTTATGCCGTCGCGGTCCATGTCTGCCAGGCGCTGGCTGACCTGCCACGAGCGCCCATCAAGTTCGCGAAAGACTTTGCCCGCAAATTTGATCACGCCATGGTCGGCGTCGCGCAGACACATGCACGGCCAGCGTGCATTGTTGGCAGGCGCGGCCGGAAAACTCGCTGGCACCACGTGGCTGTGAACGTCGATCAAACCCACCGTCGCTGCTGTGCTCACAGCATGGTGCTGCCGCCGTTGACACTGATCACCTGGCCGGTCACAAAGCTCGCTTCGTCGCTGGCCAGATAAGCAACCATCGACGCCACCTCAGCCATGCGGCCCGGCCGGCCCATGGGAATGACGGCATTAAATTGTTTCACCCACGGATCGTTCCTGGCCATCAATTCTTCAACCATGGGCGTGGCGACCATGCAGGGCGCGACGGTGTTGACGGTGATATTGCGCGTCGCAAATTCCCGCGCGAGGCCGGTGGTGAGGCCATGCATACCACCCTTGGCGGCGTTATAGGCGGCGTGTTCCGGCAGACCGTTGCGCACCGAGTCGGCACCGATATTGATGATGCGGCCACCCCCCTGCGCGAGCATCACAGGCAACACCGCGTGACAACACCACAGCACTGTCCATAAATTCCGGTCGATGGTCTGACGCAAAGTCTCGGCGGTTTGTTCGAGGAAAGGACGGATCACGCCCCCGCCGGCATTGTTGACCAGGATGTCGATGCGACCAAAAGTTGCATTGGTCAGGGCCATCATGTCGCGCACCGTGGCTTCGTCGC
>JANOXY010000295.1:0-4655 GCA_031418675.1 Pseudomonadota bacterium | reverse complement strand
CCGCACGGCCTGGCTGGCCCCCTGAGCCACCTGCTGGCGCAATGTTTCCTGGGTCTGCGCTTTGCCGCTGGTTTTGGATCCAGCTTTGCGTCGCGCCGAATAAGCCTGCTGTTCGGCTTCAAGTTTTTCTGCAATGAGATGCGCGAGATCGTCGGCGTTAAGTCTCTCCCCTGCGTCGTCTTCGCTGAGATCGAGTCCAAACACATCACTTGCCATATCACGCAAGTAGTCAGCTTCGGCCACCTGCTCTTCTTCGAAGCTGGTCTGTGCGTATTTGTCGTAGAGCGCAATCAATTCGTCGTCGGGCTCGATTTCCAGGATCTCCGACAAGTGCCAATGCAAGATCTCGATGGCCTTGGTTTTCTGCCGCCTGCTCAGTTCCTGGCCATCGATAGCTTTGCTCAAGAGCATCACCAGTTCTATGCGCCGATCGCGAAAGCGGGCCACGAGGGGGTCGATCTCGGCTGCCACGCGGCTTTGCAGCACCGGCACAAATTCCTGCCATTGCGCGAGACTCGCGCGCAGGGCGTCGATGTCCTTGACCAGTTTGTTGAACTGCTTCTGTTCTTTGCTCAGTTTGGCGCCGCGTGGGGTGGCGGCACGTAGTGTGAGTGCCAAGGTCTGAAGCGGGTCCGGTTTATGGGTGGGTGGTGCCTGAGTCATGGTGTGGGCTGTGTATGTTCTCGGTGCTGGAGCAGACAGTTTACCCAAGGCAGGCGCCGCGAACATGGCCGCCTGACTGGGCCGGGTAAACCTGCCAGGTCTGCACGGCAGATGACTTAAAACTTACCCACACCGTCGCGCCGATGACCAGCGGCGCATCGCGCAAGGCCGCGTGGCTGACAATGGCCAGCACCCGTTCAGCGGCGTCGACCGTGACCAGCACACCGCCTCCGCGCTCAACAAGGCCCACCACGCGCCCGGCAAAGCTGTTGCGCATGCTGGATGCCAGCGGTGCGGGAGACAGCACCACATAGGCCGGGTCGACGGCGATGCGGGTCGCACGTTGCACCTGTTCGCCGACCTGGATACGCAGGCGGCTAGCATAAACTTTGAGCAGGGCCGCTGGCGCGAATGGCGAAAACACGCGCATATCGGCGTGTGCGTCGCAGCTTCAGCTTGTACTTACACGCCAGCGCTGTACGCCCTTAACCATTTCCACAACAACTACTGGCGCCAATGAGCCCAGCGCAATCAGCGCCCAGTCGGTGTGTTGAGTGCTGTGGTATGCAGCACCTGGCGCAGCGCCGGCACTGAATTCAATCCGAATCTCCGATCGGGGGCTTGCGCTTCGACATAGAATCTATACTCGACCGGTTACTGCCGCCGACGCTCTCCCCAACAGGTAGATTCCGGATCGTTCGGATCAACGCGCCTTCGGTGAAATGGGTTTGCCTGCGTCCGGCGATGCACACTACGTGCACCCGGCGGCACCAGGCACTGGGCCGTTAGTCGCCACAACCGATGCACGGGTAGTAATGGCCGTATCTCTCAGCTGCAAAGCGCTTAGGACCGAGGCGGAAATAATCTCGGTATTTGGCTGCCCCTGCGCGGTCGCTGCGGCGTTGCGTTTCTTGGTAAGGGCTGAGCCATTACCCGCGACACCTGGGCGGCCGGCGCCTATCGTAAGCGGTGGCCGGCCGCGTGCAATGGCGTGTGATCGCCTTAGCGGGCGCCTTTGACGAGCATGTCGTTTTTGACGTTCGTCACGCCTTGCACGTTTTTGGCGAGCGCCACGGCTTGATTGATATCTGTCTGCGACTCAACAAAGCCACTCATCTGCACTGATCCCTTGAAGGTCTCAACATTTATCTCGGCAGATTTGAGGGTCGGGTCGTTGAATACTGCGGCTTTTACTTTTCCGGTGATGACGCTGTCGTCAACGTATTCACCTGTCCCTGCCTGTTTAGGCGTCGAAGCACAACCGAGCATTAACGAGAAAAGTGCAACGCATGATAGGCGCAGAGCAAGTCTTCGCAGCCGTTGCATGCTGAGCGCAGAGTGTGGTGTGTTCATCGTCATGGTCCTTGTGAGCGTTGGTCCTGCTCGCGGAAGTGGTGCATATCGCGGTGCTCATGGAGAGGCATCATTACCCTCCGCACGCAGTGATTCTCTCCTGCGCTGCCGAATGTTTTCGGTGCGTTAGCGGACATTGCCCAATGCCGCGAGCACCGCAGAAGCGACATTGCGGCAGCGCATGGCTGCGCTATCGCTTACGGCATTGCCGTTTGTCGCTCCCTCTCGCGATGTTTGAGAGCCAGATATTCCTCGCGATCCATCTCATGCAATTGCGCCGCGTATTGTTCGGTACTGTCGAACCAATAACGCAGCCGCGCGTCGAATCGCTCGGGCGCCGCGACACTCAACGATGCAAGGAAGGCATCAACCGCGAGGTAATAGCGCATGGTGTTGCGCTCCATGACACCGCGCATTCCTTGGATGTAAAGCGGCCCACCCGTAGCGTTTCGACCGACGACGGTAAAGCCGAATTTTTCGCGCGCAACTGTGGCCAGAAAGCCATGCATGGCAAGCCGCCCGCCGATGCCGAATGAATAGGCGTAGCCCAGACGCAGGAACGTGCGCTTATCGTCCAACGGAATGGCAACCAACTCGAGACGGTAGTCACGGGTGCTCAACGGCCCCACTGCAGCAGTCAGACCGAGGGAAAAGTAGGCGGGTGGAGTTGGCGCTCTATTGAACAAAAACACCAGGCCGAAGGCATCGGCGAGAGCTTGGTCAGATTTTTTGCCGAGAGAAACGGTCAGCTTGGCCGGCTTAGAGATCAGCGACGCGTGACAGAACTTGACGTTGAAATGCAGGGTGAATACATCGCACCAGGACGACGGATCACTCAACGCGGCATCGACCTTGGCAAACGGATGGTCGAGCACGGCGTAGATCGTGCCCTGTAACACACTTGCTGTGTCGCGCGATTGAAGATGAACAGGGCGCTCGTATTGATTCTCGGCCAACTGCGGCCGCAAGGCTTCGTAACTGGCGTGCAAATCTCGAGCGGCATTTTGCGCTTGCTCGGATCGCGCGTTTGGCGTCACCAAGCAGGTCGCGAGTGCGATCAATGCTGCGACTGATGCCCGCCAGCGAACCATCAAGACCCCACGCGCAGCGCCGCTGCGAGCAGCTTGCTTGGGCGTAAGGAGCCTCGCTCAGGTACGGGCATTACAGCCACCGAGCCCAAAGTCGCGCCAAATTCTCCTTAATTCGCGCTGCAAAAGGCCGACGCCGCCATTGTGCGAGACTCACGCGCTGCGACGATGCGAGGTCTCTCTCGAACATCGCTTGCATCTGCGTACCAAACGCCTGACCGAGCACCACGGCGTTGATTTCCTGGTTGTGCACAAAACTTCGCCAGTCCAGATTGGTCGAGCCGATGGTCGACCAAACGCTATCAACCAGGGCAGTTTTGGCATGCAGCACGGAGTCTTGCTGTTCATAAATGGTTACGCCGGCCTCCAACAACTCAGTGAAAAACGAGCGGGATGCATGGAAAACCAGCATCGAGTCGGTCATATGTGGCAGCAGCAAGCGCACGTCCACACCGCGTGCCACCGCGCGTTTGAGCGCCGCGAGCAACTGCGCATCGGGTACAAAGTAGGCGTTGGTCACAAAAATTCGCGTCTCCGCGCTGTCGATGGCCGACAGCAGTGTCGCGAAGATCTGGCTGAACGGCTCCTCGGGCGAGCTTCCAATGGCCCGCACCACGTCGTTTCCCTGCTGTGTCAGCGCCGGGAAATAGTTGCCCGTGGTCAGTGGCACTGCTTGCTGCTCGGTCCAGGTGGCCAGGAACAACTTCTGGAATTCGCCGACCGCTGGGCCCTCCACGCGCAGGTGGGTGTCTCGCCACGACGTCTTCGCGTTGCTCGGTTTTGCTCTGCCCGATGAACCGCTGGAGTACACACTGCTGATATTCAGGCCACCGACAAATGCCACCTTGCCATCGACTATCAGTAGTTTGCGATGGTCGCGGCGAACCAAGTCCCACTCTTTACCTGCTTGAAGTGGGTTGATGGGATTGAACTGCAGCACGTTGACGCCGCTAGATGCGAGCGCACTGAAAAATTCTGCAGGGGTGTTGCGCGAGCCCACACTGTCGTAAATCAAGTTGACCTGCACGCCACGTTGCTGCATCGTCGCGAGCCGCGCCGCGAACTCGCGGCCAATCACATCGTCTTCCATGATGAAAGTTTCAATGTTGATGTGATCGTGTGCGTGGTCGATGGCTGCGAGCATGGCGGCGTAAGTGACCGGCCCGTCCTCAAGCAGATCAACGCGATTACCCACCACCAGAGGGCTGCCGACGATTGCTGCCTCAAGGGCCAAATGTCGAGTGAAGATATTGGTCTCGACGCCGTCCAGTTCCAGGCGCGCGAGTATGGCCTTGCTTTGCGCGTCGCTCAGCGGACCATGTGCTCCACCAAGCCGCACGGCGTTTCGCTGTCGGATATTCATATCCGGCACCATGCTTGGAAGTGTCGGCACGACAAAGGTGGGAATCGCGCTGCAGGCCGACACCGCCAGGGCGATGAGCAATACCGCCCACTGCATCCGATTAATACTCATGATGAAGGTTCTGGACTGTGTATTTAGCCCATCGCGGGCGTTGCTCCACTATGCATTCGGGGCCGTCAGGTTGGCGG
>JANOXY010000294.1:0-1946 GCA_031418675.1 Pseudomonadota bacterium | reverse complement strand
GCGCTGTCGGGCTCGACGCCAAAGCAGCGCTGCTCGTAGGGTGACACCCCGCGGCCCACCCCCATTTCGACCCGGCCGCCCGACAGGTGGTCGAGCATGCACAACTCCTCGACCAGACGCAGCGGATGGTAAAGCGGCAGCAGGTAGGCCATCGGCCCGAAGCGTATGCGCGAGGTGCGTTGGGTAAGCGCGGCGAAGAACAAAGCCGGCGATGGCGCCATGGCGAGCGGCGTGCCGTGATGTTCGGCCATGTGGTAACCATAAAAACCGGCCTGCTCGGCCATCTCGATGAGTTGCAAGCGCGCTTCGTACAGTTCGGCAGTGCTGCCCTGACCGGCATCGAGCCAGTCGAACATGCCAAATTCCAACGGATGAGTCATGAATTGCTCCAGTCGGTTTGTTATGGATCAGCCGCGCTGTCGTGGCGGCTGCTGCTTCACGGCGTGGATCGTTTGGGCATTGGAGGCGCTATGCCCACGTCACCACAATAGAACTTTCGCCAACGGCCTGGCGCCGAGCAGTGTCAGAATAATCGCCGGGACAGGGCAGAGCGAGTGCCGCTGCCGGGCAAGCAGTCTGTAGCGGGGTTCCGTCGCCAACGGACGGCCTTCACTGAAATTCACAATCGCAGACCGCCCCTGCTTAAACGCCGAAGCCCCGCTACCCCTGTTCGAGCTATTGTCTGCTCTATCTGGGGGTCAAATTTGCACCTACACTAGCCCGGCCTTTTCCGCTGTCAACCCCACGGCGAAAGGCAATCAACAGCACAACCTCGCGCACAAGGAGTCAGCAGTGGCAACACGTAAGGGCAACGGTAAGGACGACGATTTTCTGGGCTCCGGTCAATCTGATTTCCTTATCGGCGCGGGCGGCAACGACGTCCTCAACGGCAACGCGGGTGATGACACGCTGGACGGCGGCTTCGGCGACGACAATTTGATCGGCGGCAGCGGTAACGATCAGCTGAGCGGCGGTGCGGGCGATGATCGTATGAATGGCGGCGGCGCCGAAGATCGCCTGAGTGGCGGCGCCGGGGATGACGTCGCCTTGGGTGGCAGCGGCGATGATGTTGTCAACGGCGGCAGCGGTCAGGATTTCCTCATCGGTGGCAGCGGCGATGACAAGCTGATATGGGACCCCAATGATTTCAGCATCAATGGCGGTGTCGGCTTCGATACGCTCAGCGTCGGTGGTGCCACGGTTGATCTCATTGGTGACACCAATCTGCGCAATATCGAAGGGATCGACATGCGCGCTCGCGGTGCCAACACCTTAAGAATAGACGCAGCGAGTGTGGTGAGTGACACCGACAGTAGCAATCTGCTGCGCGTCTTCGGCAATAACAATGATGCACTCGAACTGGTCGGCGTGTGGAACCGTGTGCGCTCGCCGGTGGCCGGGTATACACGCTATATCTCCGGGGCTGCCAAAGTCGATGTCGAGCATGCAGTGGCTGTCACCTACGGCAACCATTTGAGTCTGGGTAATCTGAACGGCGTCAACGGCGTTCACATCAACGGCGCCAATGTCCTGCCCTCCAGTGTGGGGGATGTGAACGGTGATGGCTTCGACGACCTGCTGATCGGTGCACCAACCTACACCTTCGCCAACAGTTTTGAGCCGGGCTCTGCCTATCTGATTTTTGGCACCGCCAATGGCATTCCGACGAACATTGACCTCGACAACCTCAGGCCACGTCAAGGAATGCATCTGACGGGATTACCACCTGAGCCCAGCGCCGGTAACGGCGTCAGCATCGTCGGCGATCTTAATCACGATGGCTTCGACGATTTTGTGGTGATGTCGGGCATTACCGAGCCAGGCGGCCTCGCATCCTCGCTCCATAGCTACATCGTATTTGGCCATGCTGGTGCTTATCCCACCAGTTTTGCGATGAATCGCGTCAATGGTGAAAACGGCTACATCTTAGACGGCCTGCCGATGGA